>CAUJKL010000457.1 GCA_963204995.1 Planctomycetota bacterium
AGGCCCGGTGCCGATTCGACGAGCGACTTGATGTTCTCCTTCGAGCCGACACCCGCAGCGAAGTCGCTGTACCGGGTATCACTCTTCTTGGAGACTCGATCCTTGAACAGCAGCGACCGCAACCCAGCGTAGTTGTCGAAGTACGAAGTCAGCTGCGTGATCTCGCTGAGCGGAATGCCGCCGTGCAGATGTGATCGAACGTCGTGCGGTTCAGGCGGCGGCGAGTTATCGACGTAGCGGCGGATGTTGAGATTGAATTCCTCTCGCTCCAGTTCCTCGACCGGAACTTCACGGGAGTATTTCGGCACGCTGAGCCGGTTGCGGTAGACGTGCGTGATCTTCTCGATGTCTTCGGGCCGCAGCGAATTCTGGTTCTTGCCTTCCTTGTATTCCCGGTCGGCATTGATGAACAGCACGCTCTTTCGCTTGGCAGACTCGTACCTGTTGATGACCAGCACACAGGCCGGAATCCCGGTGCCGTAGAACAGACCGGCAGGCAAGCCGATGACCGCTTCCAAGATACCGTCCTTGATGAACTTCTGGCGGCACGCCTTCTCTTCTCCACCCCGAAACAAGACGCCGTGCGGCATGACCACGGCCATGCGGCCGTCACTCTTGAGCGAGGCGACCATGTGTTGCACGAACATGAGATCGGCCTTCTTGCCGCTCTCGGGCATGAAGGTGTGGAAGCGTTCGGGGAACTTCATGCCGTTGCGTACGTAGTTCTGCGAAAAGGGCGGGTTGGCGATCACGCGGTCAAAGCGACGGATTTCGCCTTTCTTGTCGAGATGCTGCGGGTCTTTGATCGTGTCGCCCTGGCGAACGTCGGCACTGCGGACGCCGTGCAACAGCATGTTCATCTTGCAAATGGCCCAGGTGCCTCCGTTGAGTTCCTGTCCGGCGAGTTCCAGGTTGCGAGAATCGCCACCCGTCTCTTGCACGTACTGCTTCGACTGGATGAGCATGCCGCCCGAACCGGCACAGGGGTCGTCGATGCTCATGCCTTCCTTCGGATCGATCAACTGGACCATCATGCGAACGACTTCGGAGGGCGTGTAGAACTCGCCACCCTTTTTGCCTGCACTGTCTGCAAAATATTTGATGAGGTACTCGTAGGCGGCACCGAGCAGATCGGGGAACTCGAAGTCGTCGTTGGAGAGGGAGATGTCGTTGAAGTGCTGGATGAACGCCACCAACGTATCGTCGTCCATCGACCGCTGGCCGACCTTGCGATTGAAGTTGATCCCTTTGAGAACGTCTTGTAGCGTGTTGGGATTGGCATCTTCGATGGCGGCCAGAGCCTTGTTCAGACCAGAGCCAACCGACGTTTTCAGATGAGCGATGCCCGTGTTGCGACCTTTCTCGTTCTTGGCACTCCAGCGGGCGTCGAGCGGCACGAAGAAGTCGTACTTGTCGGGATTGTCCAGTTGCCTTTCGATCAGGGCGGGTTTGAGGCTCTTGCTCTCGTACTCGGCGGCGAGCTTGTCCCGGTCGGCGGCGAATTGATCGCTCAGCCGCTTGAGAAACAACATGCCGAAGATGTATTCCTTGTACTCCGAGGCATCCATGTTGCCTCGCAGGATGTCGCACGCCTCGAACAGCTTGCGTTCCAGCCTGAGTAGCGTGAGTTTCTGGTGTGCCGCCATGTGATCCTTTGGCTCAGTCGTTAGATACGTCGTGCTGCCAATACTGCGGGTGCCCGTGACGCCCAATCCATCTGCAACTCGACAAAAGCGATGGTAGTGGTTCCGACAAACAAGTGAAACTACCCGATGCACTGACGGTTGAGATCGCCAGTGTACTGATACCCAACGCGGCGGAGCCGCAACCAAAGTAGGATGGACGCCTCGTCCATCCGGCCAACACGTATGAACACGGACGGACGAGGGCGTCCATCCTACAAAGATGCGCGCCGTGCGCGCGTCACACCGAGTAAGACTCTAAATAAAGGGCTCCGACACGCCAAAATCAACTGCTGCCCACGGCGTAGCTTTCGCAACCCGCATTTCAGACCTACCAAGTGTCAGGAACCGTTTCTCTATTAAAGACCATCTTCCTTTTGACTCTGACGACAGCCGTCCACGCCGACGAATACAACCCGGTGCTGAGCATCGGTGAGGCGGCCCTGGAGTAGAAAGACCTTCCGGGAATCGATGGCCAGCTGCATTCGTTAAGCGACCTGGAACAGGTTCTAGCGTTTGGTCATCTTCATCAGATGCCAGACCCCCAGCGGGACGCCGACGACAAGTCCAAGCACACCCAGGAAGTGCGTTCCGAGTTTTTGATCAAGCCACGTGCCGATCACCGCTGGCACGAACATTTCTAACGCCACGGTTGTGATCTTGGCAACCCACTGAATGCCGTTGGCTATCCAGCTTAAATCGATCGCTCGATACTTGAGTGCTTGCACGGCGAAGAGTTCTTCTGGCTCCTCACGGCCTCGTTCCAATATCAATTCTTGCTTCCGAAGCTGCGCTTCGAGGCGCTCGATTTCGGTGGTAACCTCAGCCGGAGACTTATCGGGAAACAGCTCCGCGACAAAACCAAGCGAGACCGCACGCTTGCCATCTTGAAAGGCAAGTTCGTTTAATTGCGATCGAATCGTTCCAATCTCGAACATGGGTAGCAATCTTACTCGTAGACCGGACCAAGTCTGCGCAGTTCCGGCAGGGGTTCGATCAAATGCCGGAGCTGCGCAAAGCCTTGTTCCGGCCTACTTCTACTTCAGCCGATCCCAATCGACTTCGACGCCGAGTCCCGGTGCGTCGGTGATTGTTGTGATGGGACCTTCGATTTTCATCGGCCGCTTCGTGACACCGTTCACGTGATAGGCCGGTCCTAGAATATCACCGGGATATTCTTCGATCTTCATGTTCGGCGTGGCAACGACCAGATGGCACATCGCGGCGGTCGCGATCTCGTATTCCAAATTCGAGCCAATCGAACAAGCGACGCCGTTCGCGGCGGCGAACTCGGCGATCGCTTTGGCTTTGCGGATGCCGCCGTTCTTGCCGGGATAGAGGCTGATCAAGTCGCAGCTCTCGTGGTGAATCAGATTGCGGGCGTGAGACATGTCGAAACAGATGTCGTCGGCCATCACCGGAGGCCGCGTTTCGCGCCGCACACGGGCCAACCCTTCGTAGTCGCCATCGGGTGTCGGCTGCTCGACGAGCCACAAGTTGCAGTCTTCCAGCTCGTTGATGCAGCGGATCGCCGTCTCGACACCCCAACCGCAATTGGCGTCGATCATCAAGTTCCGGTCGGGGCCAATTGCCTCGCGGACGGCTCGGACACGGGCGAGATCGATCTCCGGTTTCGTACCGGTCTTCACTTTGATCGTGTCAAAGCCTTGTTCGACCAACTGCAAGGCTCGCGTTCGCGCGCGGTCGGGCTCGTAGGCTCCCATCGAGAAGCGACAGCGAATCGACAGACTGCGACAAGCACCGCCAAGTAATTCATAGACCGGTTTGTTGGTCGCCTTGCCTTGAATGTCCCAGCAGGCCATTTCGATCGCGGACTTGGCGAACCAGTTGTGGCGACAGACCGAATCCATGCGTCGATCGAGCTCTTCGATGTCGAAGGGATCGCAGCTGACGACCATCGGCGAGAGTACGTTCTCGATCAGCCACTTCGCGCCGACCACGGTCTCGCCGCTCCACTTCTCCGACACGGTCGCCTCTCCGGCTCCATCGACGCCGCCATCGGTGAGGACTCGTACGAGCAGATAGTTCGACACATCATGCACGCCGAGCGACGTGATCATCTGATACTCGGGCTTGAGCGCGATGCTGACCGGATACGTTTCAATGGCGGTGATTTTCATGGCGGCGATTATACCCTGCGAGAACATGAAGCGACGATTTGGACTGCGGCGACTTGTCGCCGCTTTTCCATTTTGTGGCATAGCCACTTTACGAGTCATTTGAGCCCTACAAGACTAAAGCGGCTCCGCCGCAAATGAAAGCTGTGACAAGTCACAGCAGCCCAAATGAAATCAGACTCGGTGACTCAGTCGTTCGCCAAGTCGGCGGAGCGGTTGGCTGGCATCATCCAAGCCTATATGAACTTGTAGCAAGCTCATGCCGCTGCGATCGGCCCAGGCCTTCGTGAGCGCGGCGTCGAACTCCCCTTCCGTCCTCACCTCGTACCCCGTGCCGCCACGCAAGACTTCGGGAAGTTTGTGGTAGTTCCAACCGTGAATCTCGTTGTATTTCCAATCTCCTTCGTGCAGCATCCGCTCGGTTCCGTAACCTTGATTATCTAGCACAATTATGATCGGAGAAAATCCATGCCGAACGATTGTCGAAAGCTCCATGCCAGTCATCTGAAACGCGCCATCTCCGCACAGCACCAGGACGCGATCGTCGGGCCGTGCGACTTGAGCTCCCAGCGCCGCAGGAACTGAGAAGCCCATCGATGTGTAGTAAGCCGGGCTGATGAAATCGGTGCGATCGTGGGTGATAATTTCCGTCGCTGCAAATAGCGAGTCGCCGATGTCGGCGATGACAATGGTCCGGTCGTCGATCTGTTGATTGAGCCGAGCAATCATTCGTTCAATCGTGATCGGTGCGTCTTTCGACAGTTCGTATTCAATCGGCGAGTACTGTAGCGTCTTGGGAATGATGCGTTGCGGAGGGCTGGGGCGGCGCGAGGTTAACTCGCTGATAAAAGCCCCGAGCATTACGCTGTGATAATGATGGTGGTGAATGCGGAGTTGTTCACTGGTCGCGTAGATGCATTTTGCGGGATCGAGATTGGCGGTGTAGATTCCCAGATTCAGATCCGTCATGAACGTACCGAGTAATACGAGGCAATCGCTGTCCTCGACGAACTGCGTTACTTCGGCGCGCCCCATCGCGCCTTCGTACAAGCCGATATACAGCGGATGTGTCTCGCGAATGACGCTTTTGCCCAGCAGCGTCGCCGCGATGGGAATCTGTGTCTGTTCCGCGAGTTCCAGCAACTTGTCTTGCAAGCCAAAACGGTGAATCTCGACGCCCGCGATAATGATCGGCTGCTGACTGTTGCTGATCAGCGTTGCCGCTTCGTCGGCTGCCTCGGCCGCAGCACTCATGTCGCTGATCATCTCGGGCATCTGAAACGGATGATTTACCGGTGGTACGACATTCACCATGTCACGCGGGATCTCGATGTAGACGGGCCGCTTAAATCGAGTGGCGGCATCCAGCACCCGATCGATCTCGCGGAACGCGCTGGACGGATCCGACAACTCGGTGCCCTCAATACAAATTCTCTCGAAGACTTCCATTTGGGTGCGGAAGTCTCGGATCTTGTGGTGTAGGAGCGGATTGTTGACTCGTTCGTTCAGTCCCGGTGCCCCCGAAATCACGACCACGGGAGACTTCTCGGCGAATGCACCGGCGATCGAATTGGCAACACTCAACCCGCCCACGCAATACGTCACACAAACGGCCCCCAATCCGTTCAGCCTCGCGTAGGCGTCGGCCGCATAGCCGGCACAATCTTCGCGCGTGCAGCCCACGACATTGATCGGGCTCAGCTCCAACATGCTGTAGAACGTCAGCACGTAATCGCCGGGGATGCCGAACAAATCACGCAGTCCGTAATCCTGGAGTCGTTGAATGAGGTACTCGCCGATCGAGAGACCCGCCGTGGAATGTGATGGCGGAGGCGCGTGCATAGCAGACATGGTCGACACTCCGACTGGGAACGGTGTGGTGAAATGCTGCCCGACATCTTGAGATAGGACTCATCAAGCCGGGCATCCCTATAGAAAACATACGCTGTAACGCGGTATGCGACTATGCGGATTTTCGGCCGCGAAGCAACAATGCCCAGCCACCAACGAAGATCGCAACGAATCCAAGTACGATTCCGCCGCGGAGGACATTTGGCGCGAACCTGACTTGCCCAGTCGCCTCATCGAGGCCGAAGAGGAATGCACCAAGAGCCAACATCGCCCCCCAAGCTGCAACCGCCAACATGACTCCGATCAAGAGTCGCTGTTTGTCGTCGGTTTTGGGCATCGGGTTAGCTTGCACTGGGTTTAGCTTGCACTGGGAGCTTCGAGCTTCGTTAGTTCCGAGAATTCGTCGAGCGTGACGGTCGTCAGGTCGCCGCCATCTCGTTGGAGCACGATGATGTCGCTGTACACCTTGTCGTCAAAGTTGCGGTTGTAGTGCAAGCTGTGACGGCGGCGTTCCTTCTTGACGACCGTACCGACGGTTGTCGCCATCCAAGTGCGAAAACCGACCTTCACCTCATGCTGAACCTCGACGCGATCACCGGGCTCCAGCGATCGATAGACTTCCAATGTCTGAGGGTAAGGCATGGTTTTGACCTCGTACGTCAGCCTTTCTAGGCTGACTGTCAGGCTGGAAAGCCTGACGTACTACATGTGCTGACTGTCAGGCTGGAAAGCCTGACGCACCGCTTTACACTTCCTTGGCGTTGATCCACGACATGAGACTGCGAAGTTTGCGACCGACTTCTTCAATCTTGTGGTTTCGATTTCGACGGCGAATCGCCTTGAACGAAGCCGCACCCGCACGATTCTCCAAGATCCAATCGCGAGCGAACTCGCCGTTCTGAATCTCGGCCAAGATCTTCCGCATTTCGGCGCGAGTCTGTTCGGTGATGATCCGTGGCCCACGCGTGTAATCGCCATACTCGGCGGTGTTCGACACGCTGTACCGCATGTAGTTCAAGCCGCCCTGGTAGAACAAGTCGACAATCAACTTCAATTCGTGAAGACACTCGAAGTAAGCCATTTCTGGCTGATAACCAGCGTCGACCAACGTGTCGAAGGCGGCTTTCACCAATTCGCTGACGCCACCACAGAGCACCACTTGCTCGCCGAACAAGTCTGTTTCGGTTTCTTCGGCGATCGTCGTCTCGATGACACCACCGCGAGTTCCGCCGATACCTTTGGCATAGGCGAGCCCGAGTTTCTTCGTCGTCTCCGAAGCGCCGGCACCTAGCGCAATCAAGCTGGGAACGCCGCCGCCTTTCTCGAACTCGCTACGAACGAGATGTCCCGGGCCCTTGGGTGCGACCAGCAGTGTGTCCACGCCCTGGGGAGCTTCGACTTGACCGAAGTGAACATTAAAGCCGTGCGAACACATCAAGATGTTGCCGGGGCTGAGGTGCTCGCGAATCTGATTGCGGTAGATGTCACCTTGAACTTCGTCGGGCAGCAGAATGTTGACGAGATCGCCTCGCTTGGTGGCTTCTTCGATCGGGAGCGGATCGAAACCGTGGCTGACGGCCAAGTCATAGTTCGGGCTACCTGGACGCTGGCCGATGACGACGTTACAGCCGCTGTCTTTCAGGTTCTGAGCCTGCGCGTGACCTTGCGAGCCATAGCCCAGGATCGCGATCGTCTTGCCTTTCAAAAGGGAGAGGTCGGCATCGTTGTCGTAGTAAATCGTCGCAGCCATCGTATGGGGTTCTTTCTCTACTTCAAATACTTGCGGATTGAGCTGTCGTGCAACTGCGGCCCGTCCGTGGATACATGTTCGTCGTTCCGTCCTCGGACCATCGCGATTCGACCGGTTCTGACCAGTTCCCTGATTCCATAGGGTCGCATCCGTTCAATAAAGGCCTCGATTTTAGATTCGCGGCCAGAGATTTCGATCATGATTTCGTCGTGCCCCACATCGACGATACGACCGCGAAAGATATCCACCAGTTCGCGGATCTCACTTCGCTGGCCGCCCGGAGGTGCCTTTACTTTGAGGAGCATCATGTCGCGTTCGACATGTTCTTCTGCGCTGATGTCGACGACGCGAACGACCGTGACGATCTTTTCCAGCTGTTTGCGAACCTGCTCCAACACGCGGTCGTCGCCGACAACCACGAAGGTCATTCGCGACAGGTTGGGAGTCTCGGTTTCGCCGACGGCCAGTGAGTCGATATTGTAACCGCGCGAAGCCAACATCCCTGAGATGTGTGACAACACCCCGGGCACGTTCTGCACCACTGCGGACAGGACATGTCGCATCGCGTTTGTATCACTCCGGAAAAAGGCGTAACCTCAATGACTTCAAGGCAAAAGGGAATGATAGTTGCCTCTTTGGCGAGACACAAGGGGCAGCGAAGAGCTCACAGAAAGTCACAAGGGCTGCTTGCAGGCGGATTTACGACGCCGAGGGTTACTCCCAGAACTTCCACCACGGCTTGGCAGCGAACTGCATTGGAGTTGCTCCAAATTTCTTTCCTGTTGGGCCGATCGAATCGGTCATTTTGGCGCGAGCCAGCTTGGCCTCGGCCAGTTTGGCATCGAGCATGTTTGCGCCCGTCAGATTCGCCCCCGTTAAGTTGGCCCCCGTGAAATCGGACCCACGGACATCCGCGTGCGAGAGATCGGCGTCGTTCAGATTACCGCGCAGGTCGGTCATGGAAGCATCGGCCCGTTTCATGCTAGCCCCCGTCAAATCAGCGCCCTGAAAGTTCGCATAACGGGTAATCGCGCCATCGAGTGTAGCCTCGCGAAACATGGCGTGCTTCGCGACGACTTCGGTGAGGTTGGCTTTGGTCAAGTCCGCACCATCCAACAAGGCGTTCGTTAGAATCGCTCCTTGCAAATCCGCACCGACCAGCTTGGTTCCGGTCATATCGGCCCCACGGAGGTCGGCTCGTTCGAGGCTCAAGCCGGAAAGATCGATCGCGCGCAGGTCCGCCTCCGCCCATTTGGCTCCGTCGAATTTTTTCCCCTCAAAAGAGTTCGTCTGGAACAGCACCTCGCCGCTGTCTTTATGCTTGATTTCGATCATTGCTATCGACCCTGAACCTTCCTCTATAGTCTCGCGAACCGACAGAACGTCAGTAGTGCCAATCTACCAAACATAAGTGACCAAGCCAACTTAGCAACTTTACTACCCCCATTCAGAGCAGTCACCACACATCCTTCGCCCCGTCGCTACAAGAACCACAATCCTTGGGGGATTCGCCCGACGCGCTGAAGTTCTTGGTATATCGTAGACGATTCGTTAGGTTAGCAGGTTCCTGCGTCTCTCATCTGGCGATCGGCTTCTCATGGATTTTCGTGTCGACCTAACGACCTTTCGAGGTCCGCTCGATCTCTTGCTGTATCTGGTGCGCAAGCACGAAGTCGATGTCGCGGATATTCCGATCACCGAAGTGACGGATCAATTCCTTAAGTACATCGATGTGCTTGAGCAACTTGATGTGGACGATGTCGGCGACTTCATCGAAATGGCTAGCACGCTGTTGGAGATGAAGTCACGGCTGGTGTTACCGAGCGGTGATGAAGAGACCGAAGAGCTGGAAGAGGCTCGTGAGGACTTGGTGCAGCGGTTGCTTGAATACAAGAAATACAAAGACGCGGCCAGCATGCTCGAAGAACAGAGCCGCGATTGGCAGCAGCACTATCCTCGACTTCAAAATGACCTTCCGCCGCGTAAGTTGGATCTTGGGACGCAACCGATTCACGAACTTGAGCTGTGGGACTTGGTGAGCGCACTCGGACGGATCATGCGCGACAAGCAAGTCACCAAGCCCTCCAGCATCGTCTATGACGACACTCCGATTCACGTCTATATGAAGCGGATTCACGCCAAGCTCGTCGACGAGCACCGCGCTTCGCTATCCGAGATGCTAGAAGGCGGCATGCACAAATCGGCGATGATCGGTGTGTTCTTGGCAGTGCTGGAGTTGGCTCGACACCATAGCGTCCGAACGCAGCAAGACGAACTACACGGCGAGATCTGGCTCGTTCCCGATAAGGACTTCAGCGCCGAGGCAGATTTCGCGGGCGCGGATTCGTACGGCGAGCGGACGATTAATGAAGACGACCTGCCGTCGAAGCCGCGTTAGAAATGGCGAAATGCCCCAATACCTAACGAAGAAGCCCGATTGCTGACCGTCCAGCATTCGGGCTTCAATCATTCGTCATGGGGTATTTCGGAACTCGAGGTTCGTTTAGTACGGTCCCCGAATGTAGTTCACACCAAACTGATCCGTGTGACTCGGCGCGTTGGGCGTCGGCATTAACTCGGCACCACCACCAATCCCGGTGTCATCGCCAGGATAGCTGCGACGGAACTGATGATAGATCGGTGTCATTGTGTTCTGAGCAACGCCCCATCCCCAACTCGTCTGCATGCGTGCTGTCGGAGGTACGACTAACGCGACCGGCATTCCAGTTGCCGTGTGGTAATACTGCGAGTGCCATGACATCCCCCGCGCGTGACGTGCCGCCCAGCGGTCGTAGCGGCCTTCCGCCTTGGCGTCTTCCGTTGCCACGAAGGTCGTGACGAAGCTTGCAGCAAGCAAGCAAAGTCCCAGTCGAAGTTCTAATTTGTTCATCTTACGAATCCTCTTGTAATTTCTATTCGTACCGTGGGCTGTACCCACCACTATGCTCGCTCGATGGTGGACGCAGCCCACCCTAAACCTACCAGTAGCGAATGTGAGTCCGGGTCAGCCCGCGACCTTCGTCATAGTACCGGTGATACGTTCGCTTGTGCTTGTACAGCATCTCGTGCGGCATGAACGGCTGGTAGGTGTAATAGGTGTGACCGACGTTTGCAGGGACGGGGCCCGGAGCCATGTACATCTGGGCTCCCACGGTGCTACAACTCGGATCAACATAGAAGTTGTAGAACAAGTCGGGTTGGCCGTATTCGTGCTCGCGGCAGGTCGCGCAGTTGCAGCGTTCGGCCAACGCTTCGGTCGATGTGGTCAGGCCGAGTTGAAAACAGCCGACGACCGCAATCGCGGCCATCGTGAGTCGGAATAAGCGAAGCATCGGTTCGCTCCTTGCTGATTTTATAGGCGGGATGTCTGGGGGGTGCGAGGCGGGGCGTGGCTAGTCAGCCGTGTTTCGGCAGCCACTAGTACTTCGTCATTGCTTAGTCTTAGGGTTGGGTGCCACTGGCTCTGCCAGTGCCGTCCTATATTTTTGTTGCCCAGAGAGCACTGGCAGAGCCAGTGGCACCCTAATTCGTAGCGTTGACAAAGCGCTAGTTACGTTGTTCGGTAGAATTGACCGCGATCGGTGAGTCTTTATTTGCCTGTTACGCCAATTGAATCCCGTATGCTGACGTTGCAGACGAAACCGGTTTGGACAGGCTCGGAACAATCGCTATAATCGTCAGCGTCCAGCCCGGACTGCTTGGCTTATCCTATTTGAACATATCCATTTACGTGACCTTTGACGGTTACGGAGGACCGAGTTTTGGCGACGCGGAGTACAAAGACACGAGGTTCGGAGGCCCGATTTTCTAGCGTGGAAGATCCAGACCTAGAGGATTCGGGCGAAACGGAGATCGAAGAGGCGGAGGAGCCACAAAACGGCTCTGCTGCGCACAACGGAGCGGCGCGCAACGGTTCGCCGAAGCGTAAAGCCGTGACCGCCGAGACGATGGCTGCCAGCCAACGCGATATCTCGGTCAGCGAGTTCTTCGCTAAGAACCGGCATCTTCTGGGGTTCGATAACCCGCGCAAAGCGCTGCTGACGACCGTCAAGGAAGCCGTCGATAACTCGCTCGACGCCTGTGAAGAGGCCTCGATCCTGCCCGAGATCTGGGTCCACATCGAAACGACGGGTAACAACCGTTACAAGATCGGTGTCCAGGACAACGGCCCCGGAATCATGAAGAAGCAGATTCCCCTGATCTTCGGCAAACTGCTGTACGGCTCGAAGTTCCATCGTCTGCGTATGAGTCGCGGCCAGCAAGGCATTGGTATCAGCGCGGCAGGCATGTACGGCATGCTGACAACCGGCAAGCCCGTAAAAATCATCTCGAAGATTTCGATTCGCAAGCCTTCGCACTACTACGAACTGCAAATCGACACCAAGAAGAACCGCCCCGAGATCCTCAATGGCAAAGGCGACGGAGAAGACATTCCGCCCGGCGAGAAGGGGCACAACTATCTCGAAAAGCACGAGATCGAATGGGTGACCCATTACGACGCACCGGAAGGCACGAAGGCGGAGGAAGTGCGCAGCGGCACTCGCGTTACGATCGAACTGGAAGGCAAGTTCCATCGCGGACGAGGCAGCGTCGACGATTATCTCGAACAAACAGCGATCGCTAATCCGCATGTAACCCTGCACTACATCGACCCCGAAGGGAATAAGAAGACGTATCCGCGTTCTACGGATAAACTGCCTGTCGAGCCAAAAGAAATCAAGCCGCATCCCTATGGCGTCGAACTTGGTCGTCTGGTCAGCATGTTGAAGGAGTCGCAGGCGACGACGTTGTCCGCTTTCTTGACGACATCGTTCTCGCGAGTCACGAACGCGGTAGCTCGTCGGATTTGCGAAGAGGCGAAACTGAGCACGCGGGCGTCGACCACACGGATTGGACGCCAGCAAGCCGACGCACTCTATCAAGCGATTCAAAACACGAAGATCAGCAATCCGTCCACCGATTGCATCTCGCCGATCGGCGAAGAGTGCCTGCTGAAGGGCCTGTACACCGTCGTGCCTGGCGAGTTTTTCGTCGCGGCCACGCGGCCTCCGTCAGTCTACCGCGGCAATCCGTTTCAGATTGAAGTGGCGTTGGCCTTCGGCGCGGCGAACCAAGCCAAGAAGGTTACCCGCGAAGCACTCGTCCAACTCTTGAATGAAAGCGATGCGCGTACGCTACGGCAATTCATCGTCACCACCTTCGACGGCCTGGGCCCCGATGCGGCCGATCGCATCCTGAAGGTGGCCGAGATGGGCACTCGCCTTTCGCCCGGCAAACTCAAGGCGAAGGACATCGATCGCTTGCACGATGCGATGCGCAACGTCAATCTCAGTGAAGGCCAATCGATGCAGGTGCTGCGTTACGCCAATCGCGTTCCGCTGCAATTCCAGCCAGCTGGTTGTGCCATCACGCAAGCTGTGATGAACACGAATTGGCGGCCGTATGGCCTGAGCCAATCTCGCGGCTCGTTGCCTAGCGGCCCGGTTACGATCATGGTTCACATGGCCAGCGTGTGGGTTCCGTTTACAAGTGAATCGAAAGAAGCTGTCGCTTCGTATCCCGAGATTCAAAAGGAACTGCGGCTGGCATTTCAGACGATCGGCCGCAAGCTCGGCATGTACTTGAATCGCCGCAAGAAGGTGAAGCAGGAAGGCGAACGCCGCAACGTCTTCTTGCGATACCTGGGCGAAGTCGCCACGGCGGTCAGCGATATCAACGAGACAGACCGTGAAACGCTGTACGGTCAGTTGCTGTCGGTTGCACAACGCAAGACGGCCGAGGCCGATGCCAAGTTCGACAAGCGCGGACGGCGTGTCGAGAAGGACAGCGATTTTGGCGATAACGTGATCATCGTCAATCAAGACTTGATCGAAGAAGAAGCCGACGACGATGACGATACAGGGGCGTCGATTCCTGTTAAGTCGCAGAAGACGTTTTTGTAATTGACCTCGCTCCGGACATAAACATGGCCAAGAAGGCAAGTCGCAGCACCGCCGCCTCCAGCGGTGCAAAGCCCAAACTAACGAAGGCGGACCTCAAGACCTTACAGTCGATCCGCGGGATGGCCGACGGCGTCGTGCAGATGGCCGAGCGTAGCCGCGCCCCGCACCTTGACGTACCTTCTCGCTCTCTCTCGAACGTCAAATACAACAAGTCGAAAAAGTTCATCGAGATGGGCAGCGGCAAGAACAAGCGTGAGCTGTTTAACCTCTCGCAAGCCAAAAGCTACATGCAGACGATGCTGGTCGGCTCGGGATGCAAGCAGTTGATCGAACAGGGCAAGACCACCAGCATCCGGGGAATGTACTATCTGCTCAAACACTCCATCGAAGGCGCGAAGGAAGAGACGTTTGATACCCAGGCTGATTGCGATCCAATCATCGAAGACGTGGAAGTGACCTTGGACTCGCTTCGCGAGGAGCTGCATCTGTATGCGTCGAATCGCGGCAACATGATGGGTGACCTGACACTCAACGATTCGGGAACCGAACTCAACTGCAGCCGCGTCGGGCGCAACGGATATAGCATTCCGTCGATCGTGGAACCTAATGTGCTCAACTTTGTCTCGCACAACTGCAAGTTCATCCTGCACGTCGAAAAGGACACCGTCTTCACACGCTTTGTCGAAGACGAGTTCTGGAAGAAACACAAGTGTCTATTAACACACGGCAGCGGGCAACCTCCGCGCGGCGTGAGACGCATGCTCAACCGGCTGCACCTCGAGCTCAAGCTGCCGATCTATTGCCTGCTCGATAACGACCCTTGGGGATACTACATCTACAGCGTGATCAAACAAGGTTCGATCAATCTGGCGTACGAATCGAAGCGGATGGCGATCCCCAATGCTCAGTTCGTGGGGCTCCGCAGCAACGACTTCGAACGCTGCGGCCTATCTCCCAGCGTGACGATCAAACTAAGCGAGACCGATATCAAACGCGCGAATCAGATTCGCAAATATCCCTGGTTCGAGCATAAGAAGCCGTGGCAAAAAGAGATTGATACGATGCTCAAGAACGGCTTCAAGCTGGAAGTCGAAGCCTTGATCAGCAAAGACATCAGCTACGTCACCGAAGAATACGTTCCGGCGCGGCTGGCCGAGAAGGATTTCCTGGATTGATCCATTTCGTTTAACCCGCCGCCGAAGGCTAGGCTTCTCTCGTACTTCACTGCCTAGCCTTCGGCGGCGGGTTAAACGATTAGTATCGCCAACGGCGCAGGACCAAGGTATCGACGTCGAGGCTCTTGAACTTTTGAAAGTAGCTTACTGGCACATCGATCCAGAGCTCGAACACATCGTCTTGCCTGAGTAGCCTGCCGTTCGACGCGCCGATCGAGAGTCGATCGGAATAGTTCACGAGCGTCGCGAAGATCTCCGACTTGTGATTTTCGAGCGTCGAATAGAAGCGAGCGTCGCGGAATTCACGCAACATCGCCTCGACATGCCGACAAGTGACGCTCTTCTTCACTCGCACCGTCCACACGATGGCTTCGTCGCCCGTTCCCCGCGTCCGGAAATCCACTGCGTCGATCGCAAAGTATCCCTCGCGTTCCAGATCCAAAATGTTCGTGCGGATATCGGACAATGGCTTCGCCAGGTAGCTGATGTCGCGCGGCTTCTCGGGCTCGACTGCTTTCTTTTTGGTTGGAACGGGTTTAGCCGCCGGCTCGTCTTCCGCTAGGTCCTGCGCCATCAGGCTCGCGCCGGCGCACAAGATAGCCGTCGTCATCAGGCCGCATGTTAAAACACACTTCATCGTCGATCTCCGTGGAACCCTCGTCACGACGCCTTTCATGATAGACAGAACCGGTCCTGGATCGCCAATCATGCCACAGTTATTTCCGCAGATAGCGGCGCCGAGTTTGCCTTCGCGACGACTTTTCCCGAAAAATGACTCTTTCCCGGAAAAGAACCGTCCTCAATAGATTGAACTTGCGCCTATAGAGTCAGGCCAAGTGGTCACCAACTCGGCTCCGCTTGATCGCCCTTGTTATCACCGTCAAGTGACGGCTTTGACCCATAACGGATGCCGTTCCATGCTCAGTTGCCACTGTCCCTATTGCGGCGAGCAGCTACGAATGGCCGAGCATGCCTTAGGCCGAGACGCGAAATGCACCGCTTGCGTTCGCATACTACAAATGCCAATGGGTGGGGTGGAAGACGAGGCGACGCGCACCGTACGGTTCTCAATGCGCACTCCCGAATTCAAGGCTCAGCAAGTGACACGGCGCGTAGCGAGTCGTGAAGGAACCTCCGTCCCGACACAAAGTTTACCAACACTCACTCGCGCACCTAAACACGAACCGCCAAAACCGGCTCAGTTTCCAACGGCGAAAGGACGAGTAGCCCTCCTGGCCCATGCGGCGTTTTTTTCGGCTGTTCCAGTGATCGTGATGCCGTTCATGTTCCCGATTCCACTGGTCATCGGGATTCTCGCGATTCGACACATCAAGCGGAATTCACAATACGTCGGCACAGGGCGCGCCCTCTTCGCGATCGCCAGTGGCACCCTCGGAGGGATATTGACCTTTTACTTCCTCACAGTCCCTTTGTTCGGATAAACATCAATTTCAGAGAGCTACCCCGTGCAATGTTTGACGCGTACCTTGTTGACTGACTCCTCCAACTTACCCATCGGCCGGCGAAACCAGATGAGTGACACCGGAGCGGCAACGGTCGATTACGTGACTCCAGGTGCTAGGAAGTTTCGTTTAAGATCTTCCGTAAATTCGCCATGCCGCGTTGTAGCAGCTTGGCCGTCGCCGCAGGTGTTCGATTCAGCCGCTGTGCTGCGGCGCCTATGGAATGGCGTTCTAAATGCACGAGTTGGACGACGAGCCGTTGGTCTGGCAGAAGCCTGTCGAGTGCCAGTTGCAAACTGTCACAATTCTCGTTGCGTACTGCTTGCGAGCTGGGAGAGGAATTGTTGTCGGCTAAACTATTCCGAGGCAAGAGACCACCGGCATCTGGTTGATCGACCGACTGCTCACACGCGACGGTTCGTTTCTTGGCCGTCGCCCTGCGGACTTCGTCGAGGACATTTCGTTGCAACGCTTGACGCACCCAGTCGATGAGCTCGTTTTCGGTAGTCCCGCGAAACTGTTCGAGTTTTTCATGTACATCCAACAGAGTTATCTGCGCCAAATCCGACGCATCAACTCGCCCCGCAAATCTTGCGTTGAGCGCGTGCTCGGCCCATTGGCGCAAATGCGGACGCAACAGAACCAGCAGTGCTTCGCGAGCCAAAGGATCGCCGCTTCGCATGCGCGAGATAAGATCATCCATCGACCACACCGCGTTGACTTTCAAATCGTTTGCTGCGTAGCTCGGCACAGTATAATCGGCGGCGTGTTGGCCGACAACGCATTGCAACCCGGCAACTCTTGGAATTCGAGAATGACGAGCGACTTAGGGGAACGGGACGACTCACCGGACGACAAGCGGTTTGCCGTCGCCTTGCAAGAGTACTATTGTCGCCTCGCGCTTGGTCCCGTCGATCCCCAGGCATTCGCTACAGAGTTCCCCAGCGTTCACGACGAATTATTAGAGTATTTCGCTGCGGTCGAAGACGTAAGGGCTACGGTCGAAGGCGAGAGACCGTTTGCTCCCCTACACAACTATGTTCCGCCGGACTCGCCACCGCCGCTGGATACGATTCGCTACTTCGACGATTATGAGTTGCTGTCCGAGATTGCGCGAGGCGGGATGGGCGTGGTTTATCTGGCTCGGCAAGTCAGCCTCAATCGCATCGTCGCCGTAAAGATGATCTTGGCCGGACGGTTGGCGTCGGAGGAGGACGTCGCCCGCTTCTATCATGAAGCCAGGGGCGCGGCGAGCCTCCAGCATCCCCACGTCGTAGCGATCTACGAAGTCGGCGAGCATGACGGCCAGTATTACTTCTCGATGGAATACGTCGAGGGAACTAACCTAGCGCAACTTGTCCGCGACAA
>CAUJKL010000458.1 GCA_963204995.1 Planctomycetota bacterium
TCGTGATGGATTTCTCACAGGTGGTAATGGCCGCGCCCGATCAGTCCCCCACTTATGCAACCGCATCCGGGGAACATCAACCCGGTGGACGTGACAGGGAGAATGTTTTTATTGACTGTAGCATCGATGACATTTCGTCAGGTCTCTGCCGCTTGCACATCGAAGAGCTCGACGGAACCATCACCAACTATTATCCGGCGTTCGACCCGGATACAAACGACGGGTGGCTCTTTCAGGCATCGATCTGGGACCTCTTGGGGGGACGTTACCCCACTAACCCCGATGAAGTCAACGTTGCCGTTGTACCAGCAACCGCTGACAATGCAGGTGAGTTCGATAATGACTCGGTAAGGCGTCTTATCGAGAGCTTGCCGGTAGATTCGGAACAACGGCGTCGGGCCGAGAGATTTTTAGAAACGAAAGGTACGGGAGATGACTGAAGTCACACACCCGATCGAAGCGTTGGAAGGTCTTCTTTGTGGAAACGCTGTTAGAAATCTAAAGCGATACAAGAAACGGACTTTCTTCGGCGTCGAATCAACGTTAGCTGCCGCGACTGCCATGGCCGAGGGTGACATTGACCAAGCAAAACGGTTGCGAGCGTTATTGCCCGCCCTGCGCCAGGCAATGGGCGAAGTGGTTAAGCCAGAGGAAGACAGGGCTTGGACGCGGCTTTGGCAACTGCTGCTGCTGCGAGTCGGTGATAGTGACAAACCCGGTGATCTATCGTTCGACGCGCAAGCATTGCTCGATTTGCTCCATGAACCTGATGACGATGACCTGGAATGCACACCGACGCAAGCTGAGGAGGCTTCACTACGCGCACGCGGTTGGGCCGATGGCTCGCAACCGTGGAGAGCAGCGCATTCAAGGCTGGTTGAGTTTGTAAACGACTTCGATAGCCCTTCCAACGACAGATTCGTAGAAACGACGCCCATCTTCCTTGCCAACGATCAGATGCGGCAGATCCTCTGGCTGGTCGCCGAAAAGCTCGATGGCCCGCAAGGACTCATTACGCCTCATTATTGGAGTTTGGGGCTAGTTCCACTTGGCCCAAATCGAGAACTTCTGGAAGTCATCCATCGCGGCTTTAGGCAAGTGCTTCGTGAGCGCAAGGCTCCATGCCAGCTTCGCTGGTGGCTGCGAACGGTTCCGAGTGGCGGCGGATGGCATGATCAAATGGGCGAAGCAGGATCTGCTGAGGTCTCTGCTGTTTGCCTTGCGATGGCGTTAACCGAGCCGGAACGTCGTCCTGAGCCGCTGCTCGATCCCAACAGAGGTGTGTCAGGAACACTTTCGTGGGACCGGAAAAGGAAGTCCGACGCTCAGAAGGTTGGTGGGGTCGGCGAACGGGAGCAGAAAGTCCGCAGCGCCGAAGCCGTAGGATTTCCCATCGCGTTAGAGTCCGGGTCCATTGACGATCGAGATGGTAGACACCCCTTGCTCTTTCCGGTGACAACGGTCGGGGACGCCTACCGAAGTTTGCTCACGACCGCCGAGCCACTGGAGTCGTGGAAGAAGTCCGAGGCATCAAAGTTCATCCACATCGGCGACTTGAAAACAAAGAGCGGCAAGCACATCGAGGTCCGGACCCACCGCGATTTCTTCGTCAGCGAACAGGATGGTGACCAAGACGCCAATCTTCCCGACGCGAGTGAACTCGAAGGGGACGCGCGTTTCGACCAAGCTGAGTTGGGCGTTGAATACTTCTTGCTGCGGCAACCGATCTGGCACGCGGAAGCTTCTGACAACAAGACGCTATGGAATATGGCGGAACGGGAAGATGAACCTTCCGACGAAGAAGCGGAACGCGGCGCAGGGCGCGGTATGGAAGACATAGCCGAGACCGGAGGAAGCGGTAAATGGGTGAAACTTGGTGGTGTAACCGGCCGGTGGGCTGGCCGCGCAGCACTTCTGAAGCGCGCCTTGAGCGGCGATGACGCTTGGCGGCGAGTGGGTGTCGTGTGTGGTGCCGGGCTTGGGAAGACAACGAACTTCGAGTGGCTGGCATCCCGTATCAATCGTCTGCACGACGGCCGCGGCAAGGATTTGGCAATCTTCCTTGAGTTAAACGATCTACCTAGCGATCCTGAAGAGCTATTGAAGCTGATCCTGCAGCAGATGAAAAATGTCACGGATCGCAAGCAGCATGCGCTTCTTAAGTTTGGAGTCGAGCGACTTCTGGTGGACGGCCGAGTGACATTCTTGGCTGATAGTCTGGACCAAGCAACGCAGGGCGACCCGATCGAGGCATTGGAAGCGCTGATGAAAGGTCGCTGGGAGAAATGTCGCGTGTGGATTTCAGGTCGTCCGTACGCGTTTCGCAACAACCGCAGCAAGCTCGCGAAACTGGCAACGGACTGGAACTTTTTACGGATTGGCCAGCTCGAAGAGCCTGAGTGTCGGCAGTTGCTGGAAACCTTCAAGCGACCTTCATCGCCGTCCGCTGTCCCAGCGTAGTCCTAGCGCTCGATCAAGGAGCTGTTGTGGGTTTCCCTCGCCCCCATATCTACGACGACCTCACGGAAGCCGGGAAGGAACTGGCGCGGAATCCTCGGATTGCACTGCTCATCGCGCGGTTGCCCAAAGTCCTCCGCGAGAAGTTGGATTCGGCGGCGTCGACTTATTGGTACGTCTATAACTATGTCCAGCCTCGCAACAAGGACCAAGGCGAAACGGGGCTGCTGGATATGGGGCTACGAACGGCCAAGGCGAGCCGACTGGGTTGGCATAGCGACGGCAGGCCGCTGGACGGGAGTCCAGATCGACACGAAATCAATACGCGAATGTGGCAGATGGGGCTGGCTCGCGACATGCTGGCGGCTTTTGCTTTTCAGATGTTCCTGGGAAAAACCGGTGACGGTACGAGTCCGCCGTTGTTCGAGGTCTCGGAGAATCTGGATGGCTTTTACCGTGCCGTGTGGTCTCGCATCCTGAAATGCGGAGCCTATGTCGACATACTCGGCGACGAGTTTGAAAAGCGCGATCGGCCGTTGTTGCCCGCCCACGATTGGCCTTGTCTGCAGAGCATGAACTCGCAAGGGCTCCAGCACTTAGTTCTCAGCGACTTTGGAGATGAGAACGTACTCGGCCAAGCACGACGGATTCTGTTTGCGAACCGCACGGTGCAAACGTTTTTCGCAGCCTACTGGGCCGTTCGCTGGGCCGATGATGCGGATCGGCAGCAGATGATGAACTGGTTTCCAGACCCACTCGGCGACAATAAGACCGATTTTCGCGAGTTCTGGAGATTCGTGCTTGAATTCCGAGAGATGCCAGCGGAAACGGAATACGGTCAACCGTATCAAACAGCCCGATGGGAGGCATTGTTCGCGCCTTTGTACGATGGTTCCTTTTGCGACTACGACGGTAGGCCGATCAGGAGCACGGAATTTATCTATCTCACGTGGGACCGGATGGAGGATACGGAAGCACGCGATCATTTCTGCAGCGAGTTTACTTATGAAGACGATGGCGGCTTTATCTTGTTAGGCCGTGGCCAGCATGGTGAAGCAGACAACGGAAAATTCCTAATGGGTGCGCCCGACGGCGAGGCTCCTGACTCGGATGGCTCGGGGAAGGACCAGAAGAATCCCGAACATCCCGTGGAGCTATCTCCGTACTACTTGCACCGCTTTTGTGTCACGAACGTTGACTACGAGCGTTTCGACCCGCGGCACTTTGATCATCGCGAGTTTACGGACAAGGTATCGAATACGGACAATCATCCGGTTGTGTATGTGAGTTGGTTTGATGCTTGGTGCTATGCGAAGTGGGTTGGGTTGGTTGAGCTTGGTGGCGAGCGATGTGAGATCGAGTTGCCGACGGAAGCTCAATGGGAGTATGCGTGTCGTTGTGGGCGGGAGACGCCGTTTACTTGGGATGGCGTACGCAGTGGCGACAAGGTGGAGTCTGCTTATTGTAACTTCCATGGTGGGGTTCCTTGGCAGAAGTCTGGTACCCCTGAAGCTGCGAGGGGAGAATGTCGAGTGCATGCGGTAGGTGTAGGCGAGCTTTCAAGGAATGCATGGGGCTTCCATCAGCTTCACGGGAATGTTTGGGAATGGTGTCAGGATTGGTATGGAGTTGATTACTATCGGAATTCTCCTCGACGTGATCCTCCTGGCCCCAAACGGGCCACGCGCCGGATCCTCCGCGGCGGTTGGTGGTGGGGCACCGGCAGGAGCTGCCGTTCGGCCAGCCGGCTCGGGAGCTCGCCCGACAGCCGGGAGGAGGCTTTTGGGTTCCGCTTGGCCGCAGTTCCGGTAGCGCCAGTGTGAGCCAGCGGAGCTCACCGTCGAGGTCCAGGGGCGGAGCCCCTGGTCGCGGCGCATTGCGCAGTTTAAGGTTGGGATGTCTCTGCTGATGCAGCGCGGAGCATCATTGGTCGCTGAAATCGGTCAAACACAACTTCCAACCTACCTCGTACTTCATACTCGCCGAGTTCCGGCTTAGCGAACAGCCGCCAGGACTCGCATCGAACCCGGCAACGCCAAGTGATTCGTGAGCACTGTCTTCCAAGCTGAGTGTGTTCCACACCCAGCACGGCACTGGATGTAATCCGAGTAGCAAGTTGCTCGCGTCTCACCGTTGTCTCCGCCATGTGAAGCGCGATTTGAGTGGCCCAGCGTCGTTGCTCCATGAGACGCTGCTCGTCATCGAGCCGAGCTGCGGACCTTGTCTGCATGGCGCACATCAGTGCTCGCCAGACAGTCTCGTCGCCCACTGCTCGCGTGTGGAGTGTGAGGTCGTTCGCGTCTTCGAGTTGCATTTGCTGGGGACGGCAAACGACCACCTCAACAGGACGGTCGGTCGCGTTCTCGTAGCGTGCTGCGGTCGGTGTTAGATGAAGCTGGGCGGACAATGTGTGTACGACGCCGTCGTGGCCGTTTCTGAGCAGCGGGGGCAACGCGTCGATTTGCTCCTGAGGAAAACGCAGAAAACGCAAGTAAGCATTGCCGCTGTCGCCGATTGTCAGACCGGGGCTCTGTAACACGATCGAGGTAAAGCGGCAGTCCTGGGGCAGATCAAGTTCGCGGTTGATCTTTCTCAGCCATTCGCCCTCGACATCCAGCGTCTCGTAGCGTTTCCACAACTTGCTGACGGGGCGGGCCAAGCCAGCGATGCCGGCATGTGGTGTCGCTAACGTCACGAGATGCGAGACTTGTCCATCATAGCCGAGGCCGTCGATCGCCCCTTGCATCCAAAACCTCGCTGCAACACCACTGGCACTGTAGCAGATGCAGCGGACCGCCTTGGCACCGGTCATCGCACAAACTGCGTCGACCGCGCTAGCAAGTTCACGCGCCCGGCTGATCAATCCGTCGTCTTGTGCAGAAACCGACGACGCGAGCATGTAGAAATCGGCCGGTCCGTCTTGATAGGCCCCCATCGTGTCGAGATGTTGGGGCAAGACCTGTTCGCCGACGGGTCGAAAAATGCCACCGAGCTTCCAACCATGTCGATGTACCAGGTAGCCCGCAAAGCCACTCCAACACAGTTGATTGTCTGGTCCGACTTCGTACTCACCCCAAGTCGCTTCCGCTCCCTTGGTGTTTGAAATCGGACTCGCGCCTTGAACCAGCAAGGTAACACCTCGATCATCGTTCGCCGCGGCACATGCGACGCCTGGCATCGCAACGCACATTAGCAACCATCGCATCGTTCTCACTCGACGCCTCGATTCTCGCTTCTTCGCCAAGCGGCGATCGCATCACCATCCAAGACTGAGGAAGTGCGGATGAAAAACAGGCGAGCCACGGCCAGGCCGCGACTCGCCTTACCCACAGTCGATCAAGCGTTGTCAGTCTCGCGACTCGATGGCTCGCAAACGAGCAAGTTCTTCCTGTCGGCGGCGATCGATTTCGGTTTGCTCCTCGTGTTGAAGGCGTTGGATGTTGGCCCCTAGTTCTGCGGATCGTAGCGGCCTTACTTCGGTGGGGACTGGAGTTACTAACGGTCGCTCCCGTGCTGGCGTCTCGACGGGCGTTTCTGTTTTCGTTTGCATGACAACTCTCCTCGCTCTGAAATGAATACAAAGTGATTACCGATTTCCATCAGTCTGCAACAGGCAGTCGCAACGGGATGGCCCGCACGGAAATTTCACAGTCTTGAAGCTCTCCTTCAGTGGGCGTGGTGATATCCTTGCCGGCCTCTGCCGTGAAGCAGATCTCACCGGCCCAATCGTGTCTGGCGACGTCTTCGTCGAAGACAACAATCCGTACCGCATCGCCCGCTTTACACTCGAAAGCCGTCTCGGTCATGAAGCGATACTGGTTCTTGACCACGGGTGTTTGCTGGACGAGCAATCCCTCGACGTACAGCTTGCAGAAAGGGTCAGGCTGGTCGGCGTCCCACCGCCAACCGTTCGGCTTTAGCCGCTTCAGTCGGATGGAGCGGATGACCACTCGCAGGGGCGTCTTCGGGTCTGCCACGCGTGGTAGTCCAATCACGCGATCAAAGGTCAAGCCTGCCGCATCCTGTACCTGAACGACGATCGGCAATTGATTCTCACCGTGCTCCGCCAGACGGACCCCGATCGTTCCGGTAAGACCGGTGTCCAGATTCCCGAGTTTGACAATCTCGCCGTCGTACGCCGGGATGCGAACGGTTCCAGAACGAAGTTCTTGCGCCGGCCCTGTAGGTGTGATGGTGATTTGCAGCTTGCCACGTTGGGGCGCGACATCCGGATTGAAGTGGACCACCAACGCGGCTTGGCCAATCAATTCCCGGACATACTCGACCGGGACCGCGCGACCAAATCCTTCATAGCGTTGCGTGGCTACACCGATCAGGCGACCGCGTGCGTCGACCAGCGCTCCGCCACTGTTGCCACCGGCGACAGGAGCGGCAAAGTCAATCCAATGCAATCGCCCGTCGCTGTCCCTGCGGAGCGAGCTGACAGCACCAGGGACGATACTTATCGACGGGTTGCCGTTGCCGGCGACCACTGCGGCACCCAAGGGGAATCCCA
>CAUJKL010000459.1 GCA_963204995.1 Planctomycetota bacterium
CAATTCAAGTTGCGACTGCGATTCGCGCGCGGCCAATTCCCGAGCCTGAGCTCGCGCGGCCAGCGACTGTTGCTTTGAGTCGATCTCGTTTTGAATCACGTCAAGTTGCGACTTTGCGGCGGCGATTCGTTGTTGCGGTTCGTCCATTAACCGCCTCACGTTGTCGCCGTCTAAGGTGACCAAGACGTCTCCCTTGCGAGTCTCCAAACCGATATGTAGTTTAGAGTCGACGACGCGCCCTTCCACCTCGGCTGCCACGCTGTGCGGCATGGTCAGTACTTCCAAACGGGCGGACGATGAAACCTCGTAAACAGCGATTTTGGCGAATAACACCCAGATCAGCGCGGCGGGCGCGATCAACAACATCGTCATCCCCGCGAAACCCCACGACGGACGATCCGCATGCAGTGAACGTAGTGTTCGAGAAAACGACACGGCCATAAATGATCAAGTCGCTGCGTTCGTGTTGTGGAATTGCTGGCAGCGAGACCACCCAAAGAATTCTTAAAGCGATATCAAAGCCGGCTTGTTTTTACACTGATTCACAAACAGGATGCTAGGGGTGCGAAGACTGTTACCCCACGATAACCGCTGCCAGATGATACTGACATTGGATTCAGCTGCTACTCGCCCGATGGCCGGCTCGCGATCCAGCACACTCCCGCCGGTGCGACGCTCCGCGATGCTCGCACAGGCCGGAGGCTCGGGCTGTTTAGCATGCCAGATTCGCCAACCATCTGGCACTCGACGTTTACTCCCGACGGACTTCGTGTCATTCTCAGTTCGAACGATCAACACGCCACCTATGTCTGGGATCTTCGGCGACTCGAACGTGAGTTGTCGGACTTAGGGCTAGGTTGGGACGCAGCAACGATAATGCCCGCAGCTCCTGGCGCTGTCGACAATTCAGTCTCGCCGCTCCAAGTTACCGTGAAGGACGGAGGCGAACAGGGCCGAGCAGCGGAGTAGCTCGCCGGGTCGGCTAGATACCGAGTGGACTGACGGTGTAAGTAATTGTTGGAGAAGAAATGTCTGTCGAAACTCGTGAACTTGTGTGTGACGTGCTGGTCGCCGGAGGCAGCACCGCTCGACACGGTGAAGAATAACGAGGCGTTTCGTGATGGGTTGTTAGCCGTAACACTGGGGATTTGGGAGCATGTGAAGAATGGCCCGCGCGAGAAACGGAAGCTAGGTCAGCTTAGAATGGCTGACGTACTTGATGCGGCGAATTGGGCGCTCGACGGGATCGGATTCGCCTCGATTGGGATGTGCCGTAGCGGACAACAGGCTGACTACTAGGAACCACGTTCGGCATCGCGCGTTGGTCGTTCGCCACGAGGTGCGTTGGGGCGACTCCCGGAGCCTCGATCGCCACCCGGAGGCCGCCATTCTTCCCGTCGCTCGGAATCGTCCCAGCGGTCTTGCGGCAGGTACTTCTTCATGCTCTCTGTCGCAGACGCGGTCGCAGCTTCGTCACCAAGTTCAACCGCGACTTTGGCCAGTGCTTTGTAAAGATAACCCACATAGACGCGAAGTCCCGGATCGAGCCCCGCATCGGCCAGCGGTTTCACCTTGTCGAGACTGACCTGCAGTAATTCGCGAGCTTGTATCAGCCACTCCGGTTGTGCTTCGCCCCCTGCCTCTTTGACTTTACGAAAATGCTTAAGCAGCATGTCAGCGTAGGAATGCCGAGTGAGGTTTGCCATTCTGCTCAGCATGGATGATTCCGGTGCATTGAGCGAATCGTACATTCGAATCGCGTCTTGATAGTGCAGTTGTGCGTCTTCAAAACGACCGGCGCGACTGAAGAGCATGGCGAGCCCGCTTCGTACCCCCAGTTGCGATTGGACATAGTCGGGCACGCCAGGGTGATCGCGATGCAAATCATCGAGCAGCTTGGAAGCAGTCAAAGCTCGCGTCTCAATATTCGCCAATTCGTCTTCCGAGGGCGGCGTCCAAAATCGATACAGGCCGGTTGTATAGACCGTACTCAACGTGAACCGATAGTCGGGGTTCTGTGGATATCTCGTCACGAGATCTTCCAGCAGGCTGATGGCCTTGCTGATGGCCTGGTCCGATTTGTCGCGATCTTCGAAGCGCAAAGTCCGTGGACGCTCGGCGTAGCACAGTGCGAGAAGTTGTTGGTAGTCGGGGACTTTGTATTCTGCCGTCAGTTCTTCGAGCAACGCGATGGCACGCGCGATGTTTTCTGCATCGCGCCCGAAGTCTCCATAGTGACGAAAGTTGGAACCGGAACCGGAACCAGAACGCGATCCTTCGCCGGAACGAGCGGCATCTCCCGGAGGCGACGGTGGCCCGCCCTTGCCGTCACGTCGTGATCCGCCCCGTTTTCCGTTCGGCCCGCCAAAGCCTGGCCCTTGCGATGGAACGGGACCGGAAAAACGATGCACCCGCAGATAGAAACTCCGCGCCAATTCGTACCGCACCTCCGGCGGCGAGGACTTCGTCGCGACGGGTTCCAAGATGGTTCGTGCGTTGTCAAAGGCATCTCGAGCCAGGTCGAACTCTGACGAACTGCGAAGGACTTCACCCAACTGATTGTAGATGCTGGCCAGTGCCGCCGCCTGCTTCGGATCGGTCTTGCCGCCGTCCTCCAATTGCGAGTACATGGCAATCGCCTGCCGATATGCCTGTCCAGCCTGTCCATACTGGCCAAGCCGCTGGCGAATATCACCCACGCGTCGATTGGCTTCCGCAATTCGCTGGCGGAATTCGTCGGTGTCATCGCCTTGTGCGGCGAGCCTGCGGTAAAACACCAGCATCTCGTCCAGCAGTGCGGCCGCCTCGTTCGACAAAACCGGTTGCGTGTTGACTTTAAAACTGGTGCTTTCTTCCGTCACGACGGCAAAATCTTCGGGCGAGACGTAACGGTGCGGTGCCAACCGTTCAAAGATCTTGTCGAGTGCGTTCCATGCCAATTCCGAAGTCGCCTCGGCCTTGACTCGTTGTAAGCGTTCCTTGCCTTCGGCGGTGACGGCCGCGTCCCGTGCATTCTTGGTCCGAAAATAGGCCGTTGTGCTGACGATCGCCACCAGCAGAAGCAGTGAAATCGCCAGCCCCGATAAACCAGCAACTGCCGGGTTGCGGCGAGCCCAGCGACCGAATCGTTCGGGAATGCTGGCTCGACGGGCCAGGATGGGTCGATCTTCGAGGAACCGTTCCAGGTCTTCGGCCAATTCGGCGGAGGATTGGTATCGTGCGCCCGGTTCGACCGCGATCGCTTTTAGGACGATCGTTTCCAAGTCGCGCGGAATCGCGGGGTTGTCGCGTCGAGGGCGGTGAGGTTCGAGCGGTCCTGAATCGTGCAGGAAGCTTCGTTTTCGCTGTGTTTCGTCGAACGCCGGCTTGAGTGTGAGCAACTCGTAAAGTGTCAGGCCGAGGCTATAGATGTCACTACGTCCATCGACCGAACCTTGAAACTGTTCCGGAGCCATGTATCGCAACGTCCCGACGATGTCGCCCGTGCGGCTGACGTTATCGTGTTCCATGGCCTTTGCCAAACCGAAATCGGCAACCCAGACAGTGCCATCTTCATCGATCAAGAGATTGGCTGGCTTGATGTCCCGGTGCAGCGTTCCTTGTCGGTGTGCGTAGTTCAAGGCCTTAGCAACCTGAACGCCAATCCGCGCGACATTTTGCCAATAAGCCGGGCTAAGCTGTGTGGCGACCGTTGCCGACACGGAATTCGCCGCTGAGTCCGCATCGATCGGGCTCGACGGCCCCTCTGCGATAAGAAAGGAATCATCGACAAGGATCGGATCTTCCTTGCCATCGACGCTCGTCGTGATCGCTTCTCGATTACTGTCCGTACCGGAACTTGGCTGGGAGCCGGATTCGTTTCCAGAGCTCTGGGAATCATTCACTTTCGCCAGCGAACGCAGCTCGCCGTGCATGAGGGCTCGAGCGACGCTGCTGACATTGGTCGTGCGTTGGGGTTGGAGCGAGGCGGGAACGGCTTCCGTTCGACTTCCGGTTGCAAGCTGTTTGAGTTGCAAAATGATCTCGTCGAGCCCGGCTCCGCGAATGATCTGCATGACGTAGTAATGGAACCCGTCTTGCTCGCCCACGCCGAGAATCGGCACGATGTTCGTATGGTGCAGCTTGGCTGCCGTCTTCGCCTCGCGACGAAATCGCCGCAAGTGTTTGTCGTCGAGCAACGACTGCTTGGGCAAGACCTTCACGGCAACGCGACGCCCGAGCGACTCTTGCTCAGCCTCGTAAACGATCCCCATGCCACCTCGACCGATCTCACGGATGATTCGAAGGTCACCCAGCCGTTCGATCTTGATCGGACCGAGTGATGCTCGCCCGCCACTCGACACTTCTTTGTCCAGCTTCAGATTCTCCATTGCCGCGATCGTCGGAAAGAGATCGCGAATCTGCTCGGCCCATTCCGGATGCGCAATCGCGTACTCTTCCACGGATGGCCGATCACCATCACGAAGTCGATCGACGAACTCCTCTGCAAGAATCTCGACCGGATCGCGGTCCACCGTTGGTTCAGGCATGACTTGGTCCTTGCGAATCGAAGAAGCCCGGGATCTTCTTGAGAACATCCTTCAGCCGAGCCACGGCCCGTACGTAACGGATGCTGGCGGCCTTCTGTTGGATTCCCAGCGACTCTGCAACCTCGCTGTTCGTTAACTCCTCGAAGTGACGCAAGGCCAGCACCTCCTGGTCGATCGGATCCATCGCTTCGAGTGCCTCTTCCAACTGCTGAGTCATCTCGGCTTTCACGGCCGCCTGACTGGGCGACGTCATCGCTCCCAACAACTGGGCTGCCAGGCAGACAGAGGTTGCTTGGGTGTAGGCGGGCCGATTCATAGAGACTTCTCGACGGGCGTTTCGCATTTGGGCACCGAGGTGCCGGCGGTGGATGTCAATCATGGTCTGGCTGACGACCAGCCGGAGCCAAACAAAGAACGATTTCGACGGGTCTTCGAGGTAGTGGTGTAGGCGTTGTGCGGCATCCAGATAGGCCTCCTGAAGGATGTCGTCTGCGTCGACGCGCCCACCTAGACGTCGATCCAAGCGGAAGTTGACCATCCGCCAGAGCCGATCGCGATGTCGCGAGAATAATTCGGCCAGCGCACGCTCGTCGCCCTGCTGGAGTCGATTTTCGAGTTGTTCGTTGAGTCCGTCGCTGGTGCTCATCCAAGTCTCAATAACGGAGAAGAAGCGTTGCAGTCTACAGGTTTTTACAGGACCGGGCGGGATCGACGGTCGGCAGCCACGAAACGATGCCTGCTATCTGCGACGCCTCCGAAAAAAATATTTGAATCATTTCGGTAGAAAAACCGAAACCCGACCGTTTCTTAATCCTAACCCAACCCAGTCGCGATTGATCCAGGGGCGAGATTATCCAGCGAACCACCGCCACTAAACCCTATGCCTTCATCACTTAACGTCTAGTTTTTCCCAAAAAGGCTGTGCCTAAAAATGGTTCGATTCTCTGACACATCCGCGGCTTCTGACCCGGACGCTAATCTGATGCTCCAGGTACGAGCGGGCTCGGAAGAGGCGTTTAACGAGCTGCTTCGACGATACGAAGATCGGGTCCGCGGCATTATTACCCACCTGATGGGCGGGACAGCCTACTCTGACGACCTTACTCAAGATGTCTTCTTGCGAGTTTACCGAGCTCGGCGTACTTATGTGGTCGGCGCGAAGTTCTCCACCTGGCTTTTTACGATCGTCAATAATGTCGTCTCGAATGCCCGGCGCGGATTGGCGCGGTGCCGCGAGGTCAGCTTTGATCACGATGTCGCCGGGACGCACCGATTCACCGAGTCCTTTTCGTTGAGCCGATCCGATTCGGCACCAAGTCAGCACGTGGAAGCGACGGAAGTTGCCGCGTTAGTGCGAGGTTGTATCGACCGACTCGTCCCGCGTCAGCGCGCCGCGATCGAACTTTGTGACATTGAAGGTCTGAGCTACTCACGCGTTGCCAAGGCGATCGGCACCAGCCCCGATGCTGCCAAGTCGCTGATTCATCGGGGTCGTTTGAATTTGAAGCAGATGCTGGCTACGCACGTCCAAAAGGGAAACGTACTTTGAAGGCCAGGTAACCGATAAGTGTCCGCCTGATCGGGTCGTGCGGACAACGCAGAGAAGAAATAGGCGTGTCGTTGTGGCATGGCTTTTACACACCAGAAGGAGTTTGAGATGCAGAAATTAAGGTGGTTTACGTTATCGACGGCACTAGCGCTGTTCGCTGTCATGGCTGTGCAAGTCGACGCACAACAAGGTCGCCCGCAAGGTAGTCGTGGTCAAGGTGGTCCGGGCGGTCGCGGTGGTTTTCCAGGCGGTGGATTTCAGGGTGGCGGCGGGGGCGGCAAACTCGGTTTGTTGCGAATCGACGCGGTCAAGAAAGAGCTGGAGCTGCTCGACGAACAATCTGCCGACATCGAAAAGTTGAGCGAAGCAATGCGAGCACAACGCAGTGCTGGCTTACCTGACTTCCGGAATATGACGGATGAAGAACGCCGAGCTGCCTTTGATAAACTGCGTGCTGAACGCGAAGCTCTTTCCGAGGCTGATCGCGCGAAACAGGACGAAGAACGCCGCGCGCAGCAAGTCGCTCAACAAAAAGAAGCAGATGCGAAGCTCGCCGAGATTCTACTCCCACACCAAATGGATCGTTTAAACCAGATCGAGTTACAGACGCAAGGCATTCGCGCTTTGACAACCGAGGAGGTCGCTAAAGAACTCGGTTTGTCGGATGCGGCGAAAGCTGACCTCGAAGCAACTATCCAAGCCAGTGGCGAGAAGATGCGATCGGAAATGCAAGCGCTCGTCCAAGGTGGAAACAGAGATGGCCTCCGCGAGAAGATGCAAGAGCTTGCGAAAGGAATCGAAGAGAGCGTCCTGGCCAAACTGACGCAGGCTCAACGAGATAAGTTCACCGAAATGAAAGGCGAGAAGTTCGACATGCCGCAAGGTGGGTTCGGCGGACCCGGCGGACAGCGTGGACAAGGTCGACCTGGTGGCCAAGGTGGAGCTGGCGGTGGACGACCACAACGTCCTGCTCAATAATTCCCCCATGTTCTGACTGACCTTACTTTGCCACTGGTATCGCGTCCTGATCAAGGAGTGGTATCAGTGGCATTTCCATGATCTCTGATTGGACCTACAGGGATCGATTTCTCGCAGAGATAATGAGGCAATGTGCGATGCGAATCTTAATGTTCTTAGCGGCGGTCGCCACGCTGCACGGTGGCAGCCTTCGAGCCGATGATAGTTCGCCAGTACGACTAGCTACGGACGACTCGGTCATCGACGTGACCACAGGTTCCGCGTGCGCATACGGCGGCAAAGTGCTGCTAGAAGGGCGCTATATCGCTGCGCCCTATCACATTGTCGCGGTGCCAGATGGCATCGAACTGAACGGCCACTTCGTGCCAGAGGCGGAGTTCAACGAGCGATCACGTCGAGTTCGCGACAATTCAAGCCACGTTCCCTTCGCGGAACGCATCCGCCGTCGCTTGGACGAAGGTGCCTTGCTGCTGGGCTGGGAGGAAGGCGAGTATGGAATATTGGGCGAGGCGCGTAGCAGCGATATTCTGTGCGCGCTGGCGGCCGAATCAACCCGAGACGAGAAGATTGACGAACTTGAAGGCCTCAATATCTCCTGGATCGGGCGTGGGGAATGGCGGCTACTGGTGGAGCGTTGTGAGCTTCCGGAGAGTATTCGCGACGAATACCGCGGACAGTCCGATCCCCTGCTGGTCGTCGATCCAGCCCTGGCGGCGGCGATCGGTGCGCCGTTGCGGCGATTTCACATGAGCATCTATTTGCTCACGGTCGTTGGCATCGGTGCAACTGTCTTCGCGCTTGGTACGCTCCTGAGCTATCGTCCCGCGGAAAAGATGGCCTGGTCGGGCGTCAATCTCTCGAAAGATGCAACGCAACTCGTGCTGCGAAGTGTCATCTTACTGATTGGGCTGGCGGTCCTCGATCTGGTATGCACCGCCATCTCCGCACAAACCGCCAGCTTTTGGGAGTTGAATCCACTTGGTGCCGCTGCCCTCCAATCACCATTGCTTCTTGGTGCCTTCAAGGTCGGGGCGACGTTGATGAGCGGCGGGATTCTACTATCTCTGCGGCGTTATCACGGCGCGCAAGTCGCTTCGTGGTGGCTGGCATTGTTTTGCACGATTCTCGCAATTCGTTGGGTCACGTTCAATTCGATGTTCATGGCGTAGCAACGCTCACGAAAGAACTTCGGCAAGTCCAATGTAGCCATCACGCTCCGTCGTGAAGATTGCAAGAAAAGCGGGGAGTTATTTCGGGAGCGTTGCTACGTTTTCTTTCCGCGTCGATGGCCTTGTGCAGACCGTCCATCGTGTCGCCGCTGGTATCGGCGATCAACACCAAAGTCCCGAGCGCCGCCCCACCGAGATGCGAACAGTGGCTGACGTTGGGGCAGCCGTGTTCGTGTTTGGGATAAGAGCAGAATTGCATCGGTATCGATTCCGACAGGGAGAATGCCAATCAATTACCCAAACCCAACACCCACGCAGTTCCGATCTGGCCACTTTGAAACCGAAAATGGACTAAATTGTTACATCAAAGACGCCTGACCCGTTTGATTTACACAGAACAACTCATCGGCCTATATCCGGAACTGGCCGCACAGCCAATAAGATCCCGTGCTAGCGCACGGTTGCTAGCCCCAAAATAAGCGAACATTCGAAGGGCATTTTAGCCGAAATCGCTGACGCGGTCAGCGCGCGTGTTGAGCGGGCGCTCGCCAAGGCAGCGTAAGAAGAGTTCGCATTGTAGGTTCGATCATGGTGGTTCTGCTTTC
>CAUJKL010000460.1 GCA_963204995.1 Planctomycetota bacterium
TCCGCCTTTTGGGGCCGACGACTTGCAGTTCGGCTTGCCAAAGCGGCTGAGCAACGCGGGCAAAAAAATGATGTCGGCGAATAAAGCCGAGGTGAGCGTGATGGCTCCCATGATGCCGAACAATCGCGCGTCGCGGGCGTCGCCGAAAACGGCAGTCAGCATTCCCGTGACCAGCACGATCGTTGTCATTAAGAGCGCGGAACCGACGCCCGTAAATGCCTTTTGAATTATCGCACGATGCTCGCCACCGGCAGCTGATTCTTCGAGGTATCGGGTGAGGAAGTGAATCGTGTCGTCGACCGCGATGCCGATGCAGATCGTAAAGACGCACACCGTGACTATTTCGAGATGCTGCCCGGCGAGAAGCAACATGGTGCCGGTTGCGACAAGCGGGAAAAGGTTGGGCACGACCGAAATCAGCCCGATGCGAATCGAACGATAAACGACGGTCAGAATCAACCAGATGACAATGCTGGCCGTGCCTAAGCTCGTCGCCAAATCCGTGACGATTTGATAGACATCTCGCCACCGCCGAACGGCGTCGCCATCCAGATCCAACGAGAAATCTTGATGACGCTGTGTAATCTTAGCGAGTTCCGTTTCGATACGCTCGAAGACGGGTCCATACTTGGCGATGCCGATGTCCTGTACACGAAACTGCACCGATGCTTGGTGACGTTCGGGAACATAAAACGCTCGCTTGAGAGAAGCCGGCAACAGTTCCAGCAGCGTCATGCGTTCTTCAGGCGGGCCTTCGCCTGGCAAGACGGCTAGCAGCTCGTGCAATCCAAGCGGCTGGCCGATCAGCGGTTCGCTGTCCAAGACACGATCGATTTCATGCAGCACTTCGAGCAACTCGCCGTCGTTTGCTTCGTCGTTCCAAAACACGCGGACAAAGCCAAACTCCAGACCGCCAAGAGCACGATCGAGGTGCCGCAAGGCCTTCGCCGCTTCACCCGATTCGCTGAGGCCGCTATAGCGTCGTTCGTCTGGTTTCAATTGCGTACAGATCGCCGCCAGAGCAACCGTCGCGGCGATCGCGGACCACGCGACCTGGCGATCGTTGCGCAAGATCCATGCCACGATGGGACCGATGCGTCGCAGCTGGCCGTCGACGACGCTCTTGCCCAGCCCGACATGCAACCGCCAGCCCAACGGCGAACGACAGCCAAGTGGCACGACGGTAAGAACGCTGATGAGCGTTAAGGTGACGCCGAGTACGCAGCACCAGCCAAACTCTTGAACGATCTCGTGATGTGCCCAAGCCAGGCTGGCGAAACCAATGGCGGTCGTGAGACTGGTCAACACGCAGGCCATGCCAACGCGAGCAACACCGCGTCGCGTTGCTTGCCGCGTCTCTAACCCAGCGGCTCGTTGATTGCGAATCTCGACCATCAAGTGAACGGCATCTGTCAACCCGACAAGGCTGATCAGCACGGGCACGATGATGTCGTTGAACGGATTGTCCTGGAAGCCCAGAAAGTGCAGCATGCCCATTGTCCAGAACACGCCCAACGTCGGCGCTATCGCCACGATGGTCACGGCCGAGAAACCACGGAAGAGAACTAACGAAGTGACCAGCATAATGCTGTAGCCAATGGCCTGATATCGCCACGAATCCCGCAAGTGATTGCGAGCCATCATCAGATACAGCGGTGCTTGTCCCGTGACTTGGAATTGCAAGTCTGCCCCTGGTACTCGCGCGGCTGCCGCTTCCGCCGTTTTACGCAAGTCGCTCGTGCAAGCCTCGTCGGTCGTTGCATAGAACCAATCCATGCGCAAATGCAAGAGCAGCGTCTTGCCATCGGTCGAGATCAGCTGTCCGACGGCCAATGGATTACTCAACGTCCGTTCGCGACCAAGTTGCATCTGGCGAGGCGAGGCATTCGAACGAGGCAGCAACGACTCGGGTAGTCCGAACAGATTCAGCCCCGGGATGCTATCCAGCCACAGCACGTTCGAGACTTGTGGCAAGGCGTCGAGATCGGCGACGACGTTGCGAATCGCGGTCAGACTTTGTTGTGTGAAAAAGTCTTCGCTTGTGGCGACGACGATGCACTCGCCGCCAGCCACTTGAAAGGGCTCGACGTCGGGAGGTTGTTCGTTTTGAGCCGTGCTTGGCTGAGCGAGTTGCTGTTGCGGTGCTGGCTGCGTTTCTTCGACTGTCGGCGAAATGAACAGGTCACGCACGAGTGACGGCTTAACATAGCCAACGATCGCCAGCGCCGTCATCGACAAAAGCACGACCACATGCACGGCGGGGCGGTCTGCCCACCAGTAGAAGAGGCGTCTGCCCAGTCCGGTTACCTGCTCGTCACGGTCCATGTGTTTTTGGAGTGCTGTGACATGTCACAGCTTTCTTATGCGGCGGAGCCGCTTTTTTTTTGAGAATGGCCCGCGTAAGTTAGAGGGTGATACCGCCACAAAATGGGAAAGCGGCGACAAGTCGCCGCACTCCATATCGATCAAAGTCGTCGGGCCGCTTCGGCTTCGATCTCACTGCGTTCGATACGACCATCGTGATTGTGGTCGAATTTGCGGAACCCATATCGCCGGAAAGCTTCGGGCGTTTCATCTCGGAGGATAACGCCGTCACCGTCTCCGTCCAATTGCGTTAAAAACTTGGTGACTTCCTTCTCGATTCGCCGTTGCCGTTCTGCTTGGTCCTGTGGATTCTTCTTGTCTCGAGAACGAGCCATCACATACGACTTGTCGCGAGGATGCGCGATGTCAAAGAACGCGACTGCCATCTCCTGCCACGTTTGATCGCCCCAAGTAACGTATTCGCTGGCATCTGGGTTGGTAGGATTCTGTGGCGAATTGTCGAAACCGACTTGCATCTCCAGAGCATCGATCTGGTCTAATGCCAACGGCGACTCGAGTTGATACCAATGCTGCCAGTTGAAATCGTAGTGCGGAACGGAAAGCAGCGTTTCCTTCTTCTCACCCGTACGAACCTCGAGCAGAAACGACTTGCCTCTTAGATGCATGTGCGGCATCACGCCAAGCAAACGCGACTCGCGAGCGAAACCATCGAGTCGCACATCGACTCGGAAATCTTTCGCGCCAGGCGGAATCTCGAAGTGATTGTTTAATGCCACACGTGTTACGACTTCGTGAGTGACTTGAGCTGGATCGCTGAACCAGACGCCAACCTTGGTCGTGTCGTTGGTTTCGCGACCGTTGGGCGTGTAGTGCATTTGAAACACGAGCTTCGATCCGGCAGGGATCCGTCTCGCGTGTCCGGGTGGCAGCCGAGTCGTACGCTGGCCTGGTACATAACCGCCCATCCAACCAATACCCTCCGAGTGCGTGCCGTCCGGTGGACGAACAAAGATGATGGTGTGATGAACGACCGATGCATCGCCCGGAACGACCTGCGCGGCGCCGATCCAACGGTCCTCGTCCCACATGGGATCGACGACAAAGTATTGGTACTCGACGGTTCCTTCCGCTGGAACGACGAACGGTCGGTTACGCATGGCGAACTCGACGTCCGGCAGAGTCGGCAGATGCCAACCCGCGCCCCATTTAGGCTGCACGGGCAGATCCTTCGCGTCGCCTTCCGGCATCCCTTGTGCGACCCAAGCGGCGAGCGTCGCTCTCGCGTCTTCCGGCATCCGCCTTGCGCCGACGAACTTGCCGTGCTGCGGGTCGGCGTGCCAAGGTGGCATCCGCTGCTGGTCGATGACTTCGAGCATCATCTCGCCCCAACCGACGACTTCGTCATACTCGGTCAACGCAAACGGGCCGATCTCGCCCGCGCGATGACACTCGACGCAGTGTTGATTCAGAATCGGAGCCACATCGCGCGTGAATGTCACGACCGCGGCTGGATCAGTGGGTTGCTGCGGTTGCTTGGCGATCGAGATCAAGCAGCCGACGGCGTCTGTTTTGGCGTTAGGCACAGCACGACCCGCGACCAACGCTGCGATCGCATCCCGGAGTTCGTGCTTCGTGGGTGCGGCACGCGAGATGCCGGGTTCGTATTGGTCGTCGATGCGGCCTTGGTAGCGGATGTGGTCCGCAGCATCGAGCACAAAGACTTCCGGCGTTCGTGTGGCACCAAACTGTCGCGCCAACGATTGATCGCGGTCTTTGATGATCTGAAACGAAAGTTCATGCTCGTCAACGTATCGCTTCACATCGGCTGCTGAGTCCTGCGGATTGCTGTTGATCCCGACGACACGAACTGCGTTGCCAGCGAACTCTTTGCCCAGTGACTCCAGCCGCGAACCATACAGCCGTGCCAGCGGGCATTCAGCACCCAAGAAGCAAACCACCTTCCATTGGACAGCGTCCAACGCAAGCGGCTCGTTCTCGACACCACGCAACTCGCTCCAGGCGACGGAGATTGATTCGGCCGCTTCATTGGCTCCGGCACACAACACACAGATGACAAAGGCAAGGAAAGTGCGGAGCGGTACAGCTTGCGGCATAGAAAATGTCCCAGACGGAATACAACGGCCTTGCGAAGTGCTTGGCGAAGGGAAACATTGTTATACATTAGTCGGAAGCGAGCATCGAGACTAACTCACTTTACTCCCTGGGCGAGCCTGCGGTTTCAATCGGACCATCCATGAACAGCTACATCATCATCCCAGCTCGCCTCGCCTCGACACGTTTACCCAGAAAACTGCTGCTTTGCGAAACGGGCAAACCGTTGATTCAGCATACGTACGAGGCGGCCTGCCGGGCGACGCGCTCGCTGGGCGTCCGCGTGGCGGCAGATCACGATGAAATTGCCGCTGCCGTTCGTGGATTTGGCGGTCATGTCGAGATGACGGATCCCAACGCTCCGAGCGGGACAGATCGTGTGGCGGAAGTGGCTCGGCACCTGACCGACGCGGAGGTGATCGTCAACGTGCAAGGAGACGAACCGGAAATCGCCGGCTCGGCGATTGATTTGGCAATTGGCCTGTTGGAATCCAATCCGACCGCCGTCATGTCGACGCTGGCAACGCCCATTCGCTCGCGCGAGCAGCTCAACGATCCGGCTTGCGTCAAAGTCGTGTTCGATGCAAACCAACGAGCCATGTATTTCAGCCGCAGTGTGATTCCTCATGCTCGCCAGTGGGACGACTCGCTGCTGCAAGCCGAGCCGCCGCATTTCTATCAACATGTGGGGCTCTACGCTTATCGCCGAGAGTTCCTGCTGAAATTGGCGGAAATGAAGCCCTCCGCGCTGGAGCAAATCGAGCGATTGGAGCAGCTTCGTGTCCTTGAAGCGGGCTATCAAATTTTGGTGGGAGTGGTCGACGAACCGACGATTGGCATCGATACGCCCGAGGATTATCGGGCATTTGTCAGTCGGGCGTCGAGTCGCTAAGATGCAGTCCCAGGGATGAAGACCTGGATCCTACCCACAGCCTGCTTCCAGGCATCCTCGTTGTCCTTTTTTAATCTGGCGGTACGCAATCGTAGGATGGACGCCACGCCCGTCCGTAAAGACTGGACGGACGAGGCGTCCATCCTACAACTTGTTTAACTGCAACACATTACAAGCATTTGCCAGGAAGGCTTTGGGATATGACTAAGCACATTTTCGTGACCGGTGGTGTTGTCAGCTCGCTCGGCAAGGGGTTGACGAGCGCGTCGATCGGGATGGTTCTGGAACGCCGTGGGCTGCGGGTCCGGATGCAGAAGCTCGATCCGTACATCAACGTCGATCCGGGCACGATGAGCCCCTATCAGCATGGCGAGGTGTACGTGCTGGACGACGGGAGCGAGACGGACCTGGATCTCGGGCATTACGAGCGGTTCACGAACAGCCCGCTGACCCGCGACTCGAATTACACAACCGGGCAGATCTATCTGTCCGTGATCGAGAAGGAGCGTCGTGGCGAGTTTCTCGGCAAGACCGTACAGGTGATTCCGCACATCACCAATGAAATTAAGAGCGTCATCCACAAGCTCGGTGGTGACGATGTTGACGTCGTCATCACCGAGATTGGCGGGACGGTCGGCGACATCGAAAGCCAGCCCTTCCTCGAAGCCATTCGCCAGTTCTCGCTCGACGTGGGCAAAGAGAATTGCCTGTACATTCACCTGACACTGGTGCCGTACTTGAAGGCCGCCGCCGAGCTAAAGACGAAACCGACACAACATTCGGTCGGTCAGCTGCGACAGATTGGTATTCAACCCGATGTACTCATCTGCCGCTGCGAACGCTCGATCAGCCGCGAGGATCGCGAGAAGATCGCGTTGTTCTGTAACGTGCCGCTGGAAGCCGTCATCGAAGAGAAAGACAAAGACTTCTCGATCTATGAAGTTCCGCTCAGCCTGGTCGACAACGGCCTCGATGAGTTGATCGTCAAGAAGCTGCGGCTGCATGCCGAGACATTAGACTTAGACATCTGGCGTGACCTGTTGCATCGACTGCGGAACCCAAAGCACGAAATCAGCATCGCGGTTGTCGGTAAATACGCGGAGCACGTGGACGCTTATAAATCCATCTACGAAGCGATCGATCACGCGGGGATGCATCACCAATCTCAGATTCGGGTTGGACGTATTCACAGCGAGGCTATCGAACGCGAAGGACCGGAACGGTTGTTGGCCGGCTATGACGGCATCCTCTGTCCCGGCGGATTTGGCGAACGCGGCATCGAAGGCAAGATCGAGGCGATTCGCTTTGCCCGCGAGCGGAACATTCCGTTCTTCGGTATCTGCTTGGGGATGCAGTGTGCGGTGATCGAGTATGGTCGGAATGTCGTCGGTCTCGACAACGCCCATTCGACCGAGTTCAGCAAAGACACTCCGCATCCAGTGATCTGTTTGCTGAATGAGCAACGAGAGATTACTCACAAGGGCGGTACGATGCGACTCGGAGCACATCCTTGCAAGCTCGATCCGACGAGTATCGCGGGAGCGTGTTATGGCGAAGAGATAATCTCAGCCAGACATCGTCATCGCTATGAGTTCAATAATGTCTACCGCCAGCAGTTCGAGTCGAACGGCGTTTCGTTTTCGGGGCTGAGTCCCGACGAATCGCTGGTCGAGATCATCGAGATTCCCGAGCATCCTTGGTTCGTGGCGGTTCAGTTCCATCCCGAGTTCAAATCGAAACCAACTTGTGCTCATCCGCTCTTCGCGGGTTTTGTAGGCGCTGCAATAAAAAAAAACGAAACTAAGAGCAAAGTCACGAAGAAGGCCGAAGCCGCTGCGGGAGCCGCCACAGGATAGTCCGGATTATGTTACAGCCGCAATCCGATAGCCAGCGATTCTCGCGAACTTCAAGAGAACTGCACGCTATCAGGCGGCGGCTGATCCGTTTTGCGTTTTAGGAGTTCGAAGTCACGACAACTTCGATGTCACCATGAGCGAAGAAGAAACAAGCAAGCCGAAGATCATCGTCGACGACGATTGGAAATCGCGAGCGCAGGCCGAGAAGGAGCAACTCCAAAAAGCGACCGCCGCGAAGCAGCCGCCAGCCGAGCCGCCGGCGAGCGAACCAACGCCGCCGCCCCCCGAGCCAGCATCCCACGAGCCGCTGCCTCCTGCGTCGTTCTCGGTCCTGGTGATGTCGCTCGCCACCCAAGCGTTGGCCTCGATGGGACAGATACCCGGTGCCGATGGAAAGCCTGTCATCGAACTCGACCACGCCAAACACTTTATCGACACGCTGGGAATTCTCGATGAAAAGACCAAAGGAAATCTCACGCCTCACGAGTCCGAGATGCTCACGCGGGCGCTGCACGAATTGCGATTGCTGTTCGTGACAGTTGGTAAGCAAGATGCGGCGGCCAAGAAAGAAGGGAAGTAGCAAGAACGCGTTGCCTCGTTAGATCGCCAGACGCGTCAGGCTGCACCGATTCGCCCGGCGTGCTCGGGGCACGCGGCAGTTACTCGCGTCAGTTCCGTCCACAGCTCTTGCAACAAGTAGGGCTTTGACACGACGCAGGTCGCACCGCACTCCGCTGCCTGCTGACGATCCGAGGCACGCGGAAAACCGATCATCGCGATCACCGGTGCAGGCTGTACTTGTCTCGTAAAGGCGGCGAGTGCTTCTCGATCCCGCTCGATCGACAACGACACATCCCAAATCGCGACTGTAGCGCCGCTCACGAAAGCGGGCTGCCGCGGACTCACCCAGGTCGTGGAGTGACCAATTGTCTGGCACGCTTCGGCGATCGCTTCGTAGGACTCCAGCGAAGCAGCGCGGATAACGGCGAGTCCCCGTTGCGTGACCTTGGGCACGGGAACCAAGATGTTATTGAGTTCCGATTCCGTAAATGTCTTGGGCATCGCCAAGCGTCCGCGCGAGTTGATGCCGATTAACTCTTCGGCCAATCGCGGTACAAACTGGTGCCAGTAAACTCGTGTCACGCCGCGCCAAGGTTGACCGGTTCGCATCTCGCCCTCGCACCAGCCTCCCATCAGGCCGATGATGCGAGTGAGCGGGGCACGTCGCAGCAGCGATGTGACTTCGCGTTGCGAGAGTTGCCCTGGCCTGGCGGCAGCGATGACGATCACGTCGGGTGTCTCGCGATCGCTCGCCAGTCGCACAGCCGCTTCGTCGATGCAGCTTGAGAAAGTAAGATCGCAGTACTCGGACAACCACGCCACGGGCTCACGGAATTCGTGATGCGAGGAATCGCCGACGAAAAGGACGCGTTGTGCTGTCATACGGGTTTCTGCAGGTACGTCAGCCTTTCCAGGCTGACAGGTCAAGCTGACAGGTCAGGCTAGAAAGCCTGACGTACTAAGGGATTCGACCTTCAAAGTCCACGAGGCAATCGC
>CAUJKL010000461.1 GCA_963204995.1 Planctomycetota bacterium
TTGATCACGCGCCGCGACGCTGCCGCAACTCGTCTGCAAGGTATCCACACAGTTACACACGCCACCGCTGCCTACTTGTCGAATGCGCCCTCTCACAGCCAACTGGATTTGAGTTCGGACAGATGAAACAAACTTCCTCGCCATCATCGTTAGCATCGCTCGGCGGCCGAGTCAGTCGAACGGCCAGCGGTCTCGAGCTCGGACCCAATAGCGAATTGGAGACGATTCTGACCGCGTGGCACGAAGCCACCGAACGATTACAGCACACTCACGAGGCTTTGCGAGGCGAGGTGGCGCGCTTGAGCGACGAGCTGGAGGCCAAAAATCGCGAGTTGGCGAGGAAGAATCGGCTGGCCGATCTGGGACAGATGGCGTCGCACGTGGCACACGAGGTTCGCAATGGCCTGGCTCCCGTCACACTCTATTTCAGCCTCCTACGTCGCAGAATCCAGGAAGATGCAGGTGGGCTCGCCATCATGGACAAGCTCGAAGCAGGCTTTGCAGCACTCGACACTACGGTCAACGACCTACTCAGCTTCACTTCAGATCGCCAACCGCAATACCGACTGTTCGCGATACGGCAACTCGTCGAAGAAGTCTGCGATTCGCTCTCGCCTCAGTTGGCTGCCCAGGACGTCGCCGTTGACTTGGATGCACCCGGCCACTTAACAACCTTTGCGGATCGCGACATGCTCCGTCGCGCGTTGCTGAACTTAGTTTTGAATTCGGTGGATGTCATGGCGAGCGGCGGAACGCTCGCGATTACTTGCTGTGAAAGCGACGACGGAGTCGAGATCGAAGTCGCGGATACTGGCCCGGGATTGGGCGACGAGCGGCAGAGGATCTTCGAGCCTTTTTATACAACCAAGAGCGACGGTACGGGCCTGGGCCTGGCCATCGTTCAAAGAATCGCAGAAGCACATGACGGACGCGTTTGGGCGTCGAATTGCCCCGAGGGAGGTGCCGCATTCACGATTCATCTCCCGCATCGCAACCTGGAGGCAGCAGCATGAATTCCGGTCGACACATGAATAGCGTTGCAACAGTCGCCACCACCGGGCGAGTTCTGGTCGTCGATGACCACGCTCGCGCCCGCGAGTCGATGGCCGACATTTTGGAATGTACGGGACATCACGTGCAGTGTTGCTCCAGTGCCGTCGAAGCTCTTCGCAAACTCGACGCCACGTCGTTCGATGTCATCATTACGGACTTGCGGATGCCGGGCATGACCGGTCTGGAGTTTATCCACGAATTGTCGAAGCGAAATGATGACGCCCAAGTGGTCATGGTTACGGCACACGCTTCCGTCACGACTGCGGTCGACGCCATGCGGCACGGTGCGTTTGACTACATCGAGAAGCCCTTCAACGCCGATCAACTCGAAGATCTCGTCGGGCGGGCCATGCGTAATGGCGTCGAACGCCGCTCGACGGTCCCGGCCGCCACCGACCAAGCGAACGCCATGGTTGGGTCGAGCCGCGTCATGCAGGAGTTGAGACAGCGAATCGCACAAGTCGCTCCAACTGGCGAGACGGTACTCATCACGGGCGAGAGCGGAGTCGGCAAGGAACTCGTCGCCAAGGCGATCCATGCCGCGAGCCAGCGCGCCCACGGCCCGATGGTAAGCTTGAACTGTCCGGCTCTCTCGCCGCAGCTGATGGAAAGCGAACTGTTTGGACACGAACGAGGTGCCTTCACGAATGCGGATGCACCTCGCGTCGGTCGCTTTGAACTCGCCGACAAAGGCACGATCCTGCTGGACGAAGTCAGCGAGATCAGTATGCCGCTACAAGCAAAGCTCTTGCGAGTTCTGCAAGAGAAGTCGTTTGAACGCGTGGGGTCAAGTAGCACTCAATTCGTCGATGTCCGGGTGTTGGCAACCAGCAACCGCGACTTGCACGAAACGGTACAAGATGGCGAGTTTCGCGAGGACCTGTATTATCGGCTCGCCGTCGTGCCGATCCATGTACCACCACTGCGAGCAAGACGCGAAGACATCCCTGAACTGATCACGCATTTCCTTCAGCAAGCCGCGACGCGACTCGGCAAATCGCCTTGCACGCTGGCCCCTTCCGCAATCCAGCTGCTTCAGGAATACATCTGGCCAGGAAATATACGGGAGGTCGAGAACCTGACCACTCGCGCGAGCGTGCTCAATACCGGAGCGCCGGTGACTGCCGATGAGTTGCGAGGCTGGTTGATGAGTTCAACCGCAACGGCAACTGCAGCTGACGAATCTGAGTCGAGTGAGGGTGGGATTCGTGTCGGTACGAACTTGGCGGAGATGGAGCGTCGCTTGATCGAAGCAACTTTGGAGCATTACAGCGGGCATCGCGCACAAACCGCAAATGCTTTGGGTATCGGCATCCGTACATTGACGAACAAGATGAGAGCTTACGGTTATGCACCCAGGACAAAGAGTTTTGCGCGAGCTGCCTAAGAGAGTGAAAGTCGAACCGCCTTCGGCAACGACTGCCGATGAGTTCGGCAGGTTCTGCCGATAGCATTCACGACAAAGACCAGGCGACGAGAACAACGAACTGTAAAGATAAGTGACGTAACTCCTACGCGTCGCGTGAAGTACGAATGCGTCCGTTGCATCGGCTTCAAACGCTGACTGAGGTTGGCGCGCAGGTTGCGTGGCTAATGAGGTAGTAAGGGAAGCGTCACAGCCAACGAATGTGGCAACCATGAATATCTTTGAATCAACCACGATCCCAGTTCTGCAAGAGGTTATCGGTTTTGCACAAGCCCGACATGAGGTGTTGGCGGGTAATGTTGCGAATGCCACCACACCTGGATACCGTAGTCGCGATTTGTCCGTCGAGACATTCGAACAACGGCTTCGTGATGTTATCAAAGCTCAACACGAGACCGGTGCCACGCTGTCTCCCGGTGAGATCAGCAAACAGCGAGATAACGCCATGCAGAAGGTACGCGATTCAACTCGCAGCATCCTCTATCACGATGGCACGGATATCGGCATGGAACAGCAAGTGCTCGAAATCTCAAAGAACCAGTACATGCACAACATGGCGATCACCATCATGGGGGCTCAATTCCGCATGCTGCAAACGGCCATCA
>CAUJKL010000462.1 GCA_963204995.1 Planctomycetota bacterium
CGAACTCCACATAACATCTCCGGCAAAGTGGCTACAGACTCCTGAGCCAATCGAGAAGCTGCTGATCTTGATGCCAAGATGGCTTGGCTGGTTGAGGGCTGTTGGGTTCGGCGCGTTCCATCGCTTTACGTTTCATCTCCAGGTCGGCGCTGGCGTAAATCCCGACCGTGTTGATGTCGACGTGACCGAGGATGGCTTGGATGACGGAAAACGCGTTACCAGCTGGCAAAAGGTGCATCGCCTTGGTGTGGCGAAACGTATGTGGGCTAACCTGAGCAGGAAAACAAGCACTCGATCGTCGTGCCGCATGGCAGTACTTGCGAATCAAGTAAGCGATGCCCGATCGTGTGAGACGGTGACCAACTCGATTCGCAAAGAGCGGGGAAGATTCACGACCAGAGACGTTCAGCCCTGCATTCTCAATGTAAGGCTTCAACATCGAAACCGTGCCGGCCATCAGCGGGACAATTCTGGTCTTTCGCCCCTTGCCGGTCAACTGAATGCTTGGCGGCGAGTCTTGCCGAACGTCCCGCATCGAAAGATCGCACAACTCTTGAACTCTCGCCCCTGTATCGTACAGCACGCGCAAGAGGACGGCGTCACGGCGGCCGCCAACACGCTTGAGGTCAGGCTGGGCAAACAGCAATTCCAGGTCGGCGACACTCAGGTAGGGTATCGGCTTACGTTCGTGCCTATGAAATGGAATTGCCATGATTCGTTGGCAGTGAGCCAGATGTTGAGGCAATTCGGTCTGCAGGTAGCGGAAGAACGCGTGTATCGCAGCCAGTCGCTGATTGCGAGTTCGCGATTTGCAGCCGCGATCTATTTCAAGGTGACTCAGGAATCCATTGATCAAGTCAGGATCAAGCGACTTGAGCTCCAAGCGTTCGGGGGCAATTCCCCTGGATCGATCACAAAAGCGGAGCAGCAATGTGAACGTATCGCGATACGACTTGATCGTATTGGGACTGACGTTACGCTGACCCGGCAAGTATTCAGTCAGGTAGTGAGTGAGTTGAATCGCGAGGTCGGTCGGCTTCATTGGGCTTCCTCCCGTGAGGAACTGTCATGAAAGAACGCCTCCAGTCTTTGGTTGATGTCCGGAAAGATACGCGGAGTCAGCTGCAAGTAACGCTGTGTACCAAGCAGCGTCTGGTGCCCGAGGTACGTCACGAGCAAAGGCAATCTTGCATTGAGATCGTCGCCGTTACGATACCAACGCTCGAGACAATGCACTGCAAACGTGTGTCGCAGATCATGCATCCTCGGTCCCTTGCCACGACCGCCATGGGTGATACCGATCTGACGCAGCAAGTTTCGGAACAGGTGGTAGACAGTTCTCTTGTCATACTTGCTGCCGCGCGCCGTCGGAAAGAAAATCGCACCCGGCTGACAGAACTTCATCGTGTCACTATAGGCTTTGAGTCGCTCGGTGATGGCCCACGATGTCGGAACCAAACGATCCTTGTGAAACTTCGTATCAAGAATTCGCAGCGTGCCAGTATCGAGATCGACGTCACAAACTCGCAGGCTCAACACCTCGCTAATCCGCAGGCCACACGAGCACAGGAGGCGAAACAGCTCTGGCATAACAATGTGCCGTTCCGGCCCTCGCGAGTCGAATCGAAGATTATCAACTGCGTTCAGCAAACTTCGGATCTGACTGTGCGAGAAAATGTAGGGCACGAAATCAGTTCGAGAGATAGGGGCCAGACGGGAGTCAGGCACATAAGCTTCAACACCACGCGACCGAAGATATTTGGCGAACTGGATGGTGATCCAGAGCCGACTGCGATGCGTTCTAGGACGCTCGTGATCGCGTTTCGACGTCCACGACTCGATGACCGATCGCGTAACAGACTCGCCGGAGCAATCACACTCCAGAAAGTATCTGTCCATTCGCTTCAGCAGCGTCTGTTCACTCGTGTAGCGATAGCCGCAGGCAAGCTTCAGGGCCACAAAGTCGTTGAAGTACGGTGCCAACTTGGAGTTAAATTGCATCGTCATCGTACACCTCCGTCGGGTCGATCGCGACGCTGCGCAAAGACTCGATATCAATCCGCAAATACGAACGGGTTGTGTCCGGGGATGCATGCCCCAGCGTGCCAGCAATCGTGTCAATCGGAACCTTGGCTTCCAGCATTCGGCTGGCCAAAGAGTGCCGCAATGCATGCAATCCCTTGCGGCTTTCGCGAGGCAACTTTATCCCGGCACGCCGTCGATACTTGGTCACCGTCTCGTAGAAAGCATTCCGATCGCTTAGAGGCTGATGGGGAGCATGCTCTCGCAAGAACACTTCTCGATATTCTGCGTTTGGACGCCCATGGCGAAGATAATCAATCAAGGCTTCGCCGACTTCTGGCGGCATTGGCAAATCAAGTGCGAAGCCGGTCTTTTGTTGCGTCAGATGCAATGATGACCGATCCCAGTTCAATTGATCGAGTTGCAATGATCGGATGTCGCCAGCACGGAGCCCCAACTTCGCCGCCAATATCAGAATCGCGTAATCGCGTTTGCCAACGGCTGAAGAGCGGTCGACGGCCGCTAACAACGACTTCACATCTTGGGACGACCACACCGTGGGTATTCGATTATCACGATAAATACGAATCTTCGGAACTTCATCGACCAAGGACGCAGCAACCAGTCCCTTCATGCAAAGATGTCGAAAGAACGATCGCAGGTGCGAGACGTGGGATGACACCGTTCGTGGGCGTAAGTGCGTCTGCTTCGCGATAAATGCAGCCAGCGACTCACCATCAATCTGATCGAGTTCTCTTACACCCCGGGTATCAAGAAAGTGAAAAAAGTGACGGAGCATGAGTACGCGGTGATGCAAGCAGCGAAGCGGAGTTCGCCGTCCTTCCGTACAGGCTTTCACGTAGTCGTCCATGATGCCTTTCCAATGGTCAGCGAACGGAGTGAGCGCCGCCACATGACGCCGCCGGTTCACACACCCATGCAAGGCAAACTCCTGCAGCACACGCATCGCGAGCCGTATGTGACGTTGGTGGGAAGTCAGGCGATGTTCTTCCTGCGTCGAGACACCACGTTGTTCAAGGAATCGCTCAACCATCTCTGTAGAAAACGCATTGCCGTTCCCGTGTTCGGCAACGAAGCGAATGAATCCGTTCCACCAGCCCTTGTAATGTGTCACAGTTCCCTCCGTGTAACCAAGTTCTTTGAGGTGCGTCAAAGCATCCGCAACCAAGTCATTCAATGTCAACTTCTTCATAAATGCCTCCCGAGGAAATGGGACCAACACGGTCACCAATTCGGAGCAGCCCTCGCGAGATTATGTTCAGTCGAAAAACTTCGTAACGCTCAAAGAAACGGAAAAAATAATCAACAACCACCTTCAATACGGAAATCTCCTCATAAGTTCTCACTGCAAATAATGGAGCCCGCAACTAGCGTTCACTCGTGCTCCGCGAGCGTTGATTGCGTCGATCGCTTCTTCGACCTGCTTCAGACCGTCGTACCCGCGAAGCTTGGGGCTGACGAACTCGCATCCCTTGCGGCCGGGTGCCAGCGTCGAAATCGAGCTATCGCGTTCAGCCTTCCAACCCGTCGGCAGCCAAGGTACCTGCCATCCGTTGTGGTACGGTCCGATCGGCGTCGTGTCGCGGTTGGGCAAGGTGGTCTCGAATTCGATTCCGAAGGCGATCTCGTTGGCGTTCATCGTGAGGTCCTTTGTTTGGTTTGGTTCGTGGTGTCGTTCGCTTCACGTGACACACATGAGCCAGGAGTTCCGCCAAACCTCAAGCCAGGAAAAGCAGCTTTTTGGCAGGATTTAGCAGCTTTTTCGGGACCGCCGCGAGTGGCCCAGTTTTGGCCCGTGTCGCGTCGCGATTTGTGGCCAACAGGAAGGCGGCCGTTGGCGAGTCGGGCCACAGTTCGCGCCGTGTCGCGTCAGGCGGGGAGACTCGCGGAGGGCCGAGGATGAGCGCACAGTTCGGATCACTCGACCCAAACCGGCTGACCGTCGAACAAGCTGCCCGCGTGTTGTCGACCAGTGGCCGAAAGCTCGTGACCGTCGAGATGCTACAGCGAGACGTCGAAGCTGGCGGTCCGACGAACGCCGACGGCACGATCAACCTGATTCACTTCGCCGCTTGGATAGTAAAGGAGATGGCGAGTGACGCTTGACCCGCGACGATTGCGACCGAGCGAGTTGTGTCAACTGCTCAACTCAACGCCGCTAGGCGAAGTGATTAGCGAGCGGCAACTATATCGTCATCGACAGCGCGGCGGTTTTCGAATTGGCGACGGCAAGCACGTCGACCTATTTCGTTACGTGGCGTGGCTGGTCCAACTTCGTCACGAACCCAAGCCAGAACCGACAGGTGATCCTTACGAGAGGCAGAAAGAACGAGCCAACGCGCGGAGCGCCGCACTGTCGCAGGCCAGTCGTGACATCGGTGAGTTGCCTGCGATCGCGAACTTGGAACGCCGCAGTGCTGTCGCGACGGACTTCCGCCTGTTCTGTGAAGCATACTTTCGAATGACGTTTCACCTGCCTTGGTCTGAAGACCATCTGAAGGTCATCGCCAAGATCGAACAGGCGGTGTTGCAGGGCGGTCTGTTTGCGATGGCAATGCCGCGGGGTGCCGGCAAGAGTTCGCTCGCAGAGTGTGCCTGGGTCTGGGCGGTGCTCAATGGGCATCACGAGTTTGTTTGTCTGATTGGCAGCGACGAAGGGCACGCGATGGACATGCTCGACTCGATCAAAATGGAGTTGGACGGTAACGATCTCTTGGCTGCCGACTATCCCGAAGTTATACAACCGATCCAGAAGTTGGACGGCATCGCGAATCGTTGCAGTGGCCAGTTGTATCGCGGAGAGCGAACACACATAGGTTGGACCGCGAAAGAGATCGTTCTACCAACGCTGAAACCAGCGGCTTGGACAGATGATGAAGCCACGCAGCCGCTTGTTGGTGAAGATGGGTTTTCGTTAGCCAGCGGTGCGATCCTGAAAGTTGCCGGTATCACCGGGCGTATTCGCGGCATGAAGTACAAACGGGCCGACGGCAAGACCGTGCGGCCGTCGCTCGTGGTCCTCGACGACCCGCAAACGGATGAGTCAGCGCGATCGCTGTCGCAATGTGCCCGACGCGAGAGCATTCTTGCCGGCGCGGTTCTCGGCCTTGCTGGACCCGGACGAAAGATCTCCGGCATCATGCCGTGTACCGTCATCCGACCCAGTGATATGGCAGACAGCATCCTCGATCGTGAAAAGCATCCGGAATGGAACGGTGAACGCACCAAAATGTTGTACACCTTCCCTACAAACGAAAAACTGTGGGCGAAGTATGCCGAAGTGCGAGCAGATGCATTGCGTGAAAGCAAAGGGCTGGGACCAGCGACCGACTTCTACGGTCAGCACCGGGATGCGATGGACGAAGGTGCAGTGGTCGCGTGGCCCGAACGTTTCAACCACGACGAGCTCTCGGCTATCCAACACGCCCTGAATCTGAAGCTGCAGGACGAGGCAGCTTTCTTTGCCGAGTACCAAAACGAGCCGCTTCCCGAGATCGCGTCACTCGACGATGAACTGACAGCCGACGACATCGCAGCCAAAGTCAACGGGCGACGAAAACGCGAAGTGCCGCTGGGCTGTGACCACCTGACGATGTTCATCGATGTGCAACAGAAAATGCTGTTCTTTGTCGTCGCCGCCTGGACCGACGAATTCACCGGCTACGTCGTCGACTACGGCACGTGGCCCGACCAGCAACGCGACTACTTCACGCTTCGCGACGCACAGGTCACGCTGGCCACGAAAGTGCCAGGGGCGGGATTGGAAGGTACGATCTACGCAGGATTGAAGGCACTGACCGATGACTATTTGACGCGCGAATGGTCGCGCGACGACGGCGCGGCGATGCGGATCGAGCGCTGCTTGGTGGATGCGAATTGGGGAACCTCGACCGATGTCGTCTACCAGTTCTGTCGTGAGAGTTCGCATCCGGCGATCGTCATCCCCAGCCACGGGCGCTATGTCGGCGCTTCCAGCATTCCTTTCTCGGAATACAAGCGAAAGCAAGGTGATCGCGTTGGGCACAACTGGCGGATGCCGAACGTGCAAGGCAAACGGGCCGTCCGCTATGTGCTGTTCGATTCCAACTACTGGAAGTCGTTTATCTATAGCCGCTTGGCGGTTGCCATGGGAGACCACGGCTGTCTGTCGCTGTTTGGTCGCAATCCCAACGAGCATCGACTGTTGGCCGAACATTTGACAGCGGAATATCGCGTCAAGACTTCCGGCCGCGGACGCACCGTCGATGAATGGAAACTTCGCGTCGAACGCAGTGACAACCACTGGTTCGATTGTCTCGTTGGTTCGGCCGTCGCAGGCAATCCGAGACAAATCAACGTCTAGGAATCGTGTGGCCTTCGTGCGGCTGCCAGCATCCACCAGTACTCCACGCTCGGCATCGTCCACGTAAAACTGTCCGCGTTCGCCAATGTCGCAATTGCGGGCGTCGAGCGGTGGCTATGAGACAGGAGGCTGATACGTCACGACTTGAGACAGATCAAGTCACATGGGGTCTTCGCGAACAGTTCGTACGGCAGTACGTGCGGTATGCCAGGCAAACCAAAAAA
>CAUJKL010000463.1 GCA_963204995.1 Planctomycetota bacterium
GTGTATGACGCTTTTTTATTATTTTGCTTCTGAACCTTGGATGGCCCGGGTGGCTGGCGGCTGTGTCTGCGACGCCCCTGTCTGCTGCAATGCGGGGGCTTCGCAGACTCAGCCGCCAGCCAAAGCACTAAACCGTCAGCCACGGCAAACAATAGCTTGCCAAACTCAATACCAGCAGGAATCCGCACATGTCCGTGATCGTCGTGAGGATCGGACCCGAGGCAAGTGCGGGATCTTGCCCAAGCCCGCGCAACAACATTGGGACCGTGCCGCCGATCACTGCAGCCAACAGTGTGTTCAAAGCTAGGGCGATTGCAACGACGCCGCCCAGTACGACGTTCCCCTTCCAGGCGAACGCCACCAGCCCCAACAAAGCACCGAGTACGACACCATTGATCAAACCGACGCCGGCCTCTTTCCAGAACACCTTCCAGAACTCGCGAGGTCGGATCAGCCCTAACGACAGTTCACGCATACTGACCGCGACGGCTTGGTTCCCCGAGCAGCCACTCATATCCGAAATGATCGGCAAGAAGACGGCCAATGCGATGACCGCCGACAGCGTGTCCTGATACATCGCGATGACGCTGGCCGCAAGGATGTTCAATACGATGTTGATACTTAGCCACGAGAGCCGACGAAAGCTGCGAAGCCGCAATGGCATCGTCCGCAGCTCTTCGCCGCCGAGGATACCCATGAATTGCAAAAAGTGGCGGCTGGATCTCTCTTCGGCCGCTTCCTCGACGTTGACTCGAAGCACGATTCCCACGAGCTGGCCGTCCTTCTCGAGAACCGGAACCCCGAGCCATTGGTGACGCTCGAAGAAACGCTCGAGTTCTTCGAGTGGCGTCGCCACGTCGACACTCTTGGGGTTCGCCAGCATTACTTCGTCGATCCGTGTCGTGCTAAGGGCGAGCAACAAGTCGCGCAAGCGAAGTACGCCACGTAACTGACCGGCCTTCGAGACAACATACGCGTACTGAACGTCGAAGTCGCGATAGCGTTCCGCATTGCGTCGCATGTCGTTCACCACGTCTTCGCAACGCAGATTTTCGACGTAGGCCAGAAACTCCGTCACCATCAGTCCGCCGGCGGTCTCGGGCGAATACTGCATCAAACGCCGAGTCTCCTCGGCATCCGCAGGCTTCATTTCAGCGAAAATCGCGGCTGCCCCGGCATCGGACAGACGGATCATCATGTCCGCCTGGTCATCGCTATCCAACTCACTGACGATGGCGGCCGCCTCGCTCGGCAACATTTGTTCGAGCAACTGCGCAGCATGAGCTTCCGGCAACTGCTCGACGATCTCGGCGGCATTTTCGTCCGATAAGATGGACAACAGACGCGTCTGATCGTCGTCACTTAGATTGATGACCGCATGGGACGACTCGAGCGGGCTCAGATTGTCTAAACAAACGTCGACGGCCTGAGCATCGGAGTTGGCGATCGCTGTTCGAAGTTGTTCAAGCGGTTCGTGCTCTGATTCCAAAGAGGCGTATCCTATCGGTTGCCCGTCTCGCAATCGCGAGCGGGCTCATTGAGTTGCCATGGATCGTCGTGTTGCCAGCCGAATTCAGTGTACGCGAATCCGACGACTTGGCGATGGCCAGCGACCGTGACTATTTGGCAGCCGTCAAGCCGAACTCAACGGTGCTACTCGTGACAGCACCACGTGTGTCGGTCACCGTAAAGAACCAAGCCGTTGCTCCCGCGGGCGGTGCGTCAGCCGTGACAACTCCATCCGCAACCGTCGCGGTCACCGTTTGCCATTCGCGTTGGTTGATTGGCTTGTCGTCGGTCGTAAAATGCAACTCCGCCTTTTCTAGCGGAACGACGCAGCGATACTTGGCACTTACTTTACCTGCCGCGACGGTGGGTGCCTCGACCGTCGCCAGAGGTTCTCCGCCTCGCAAGTAGTGGTCGATGAACAATCCGATCTCCTGCGGCGCCCAGCCTGGCGGATGGCCGTGCGGCATCTTGACGGTGATGCGAGTCTGCTTCTCGCCTGGCACGGCAGCGATGCTTTTCATGTAACTGTCGAGCGGGTAGGCAAAGTCGTTGGTGCCATTCACGAACAGGATCGGCATCGACACGGCGGGCAAGTACTGCGACGGATCCCACAGCTTCACCCAACGATCGCGCTGCTCGGGCGACATGCGACCAAGCCGGTCGAGCCAAGCACTGTTCTCATGCAAGAAGCCGCATCCATAGACTGGCACGGCGGCTTTGAAACGGTTGTCGACGCCCGCGACGATGCAAGTCAGATAGCCACCCCAGCTGATTCCCGTGACGGCCGTGCGGTCGGCATCGACCGAGGCAAAGCTACGTATTAGCGAGTGCGCGCGAATCACATTGGCGACGGCATGATACGGCCACTGTTGCTCTGCCTCCTTGTCGATGCTGCCGAACTTCTCATCGTCGCCCTGATCGGGACCACCCTCCGCAAGCCGCGTGCGATTCTCGCGTTGATGCTGATTCACGCCTTCATGCGGCCGATAACCGGCCAGATCCATCGCGATCGCTGCGTAACCGCGCTTGGCCCACAACTCGGCCCATTCGCGGAATGCAGTACCGCCGCCGCCGTGAACCAAGACGACCGCCGGAAGATCTCGGTCGAGCAGTATATTGGCTTGCAGCGTCCCGGGCGACGCGTAATAGGCGAACACGCGAGTCGGTTTTCCCTGATAGGATTCGCCTGCGTAGGATAAACTTCGCACCGAACTCTCAATGTCCTGCCATGCAAACTCCGGTGGATTACTTAATTCGGCAAGGTTCCAAGGTGTCGTCGCAGGCAGAAGAGGGGACCGCACGATCGAATCGTCGGCCACCGCGACTGTCGCAAGCGTTAAGAACAGTAAGCATAGATGAGTCGCTTGTTTCATGAATAACTCCGTTACTGTGAGGTTACGACAAACTTGAATGGAGCGGGAAGGTGAGAACGCTAATCGACCTGACATTTACTCTTCATCGGTCACATCCCAACGGTCAGTCCGAAACGGAGCAGCAGGTAATCCAGCCCCATTCACGAGATTGCCGTCTGGATTGTCCGCCCAGTTGTATCGTGCAGCGACTGGCGTTTGGACCTGCTTGCTCGACAGCACCAATAAACCGGTCTCGCCGTCGATCTTTGCATCTGCCCGATGGAATACGCGATCCTCGTCCGCCACAGCGAAGCCGCGCAGCGGTTTGCCATCAGCACTCTTCAAGCCATCCGCATGCGTGAAATTGATCATCATGCGACCGGGGTTCACCTTGCCTGCGTCGTTCGTCGTTCCAGTTCGATACTGCGAGAAGCTCAGCAGCGGTCCCGAGTATACAACGTCTTGGCCATAGGTCGTTCCGAGCGCCCAAAGCGCGAGCCGATGTCCGACCGTCTGTTTGTCCTTAGGGTGGATATCGTTCGCCTCGCCGACATCTGTGGTTATGGCGATGCCGGTGTTTTTCAATTGCAGCGTCTTCATCTCGCTCTCTCGAACCATCACCCAACCCGTTGTTTGAACTGGCTGGTCAACCGCCTCATGGAAATTCGGCAGTTGCACCGTCAAGAATGGAAAATCACCTTGCTCCCACCGTGATCGCCAATCGCCGATCAAGGCTTTCAATTGTGTCGCGTACAGAATGCCGTCCTCGATCGAGTGCGAGTTGCGTTCGCCTTGATACCATGTTGCTCCGCGAATCGCGTAGGGAATCAAGGGATTGATCATGCCGTTGAACAGATTCGCAGGCCGGTTTTGATCGACGCGGGGATCACCTACCGGACGTGGCTTACGCGGAACGGGCTTGCCTTCCTTCTTGGCCGTCGCGGCCTGCTTCTCCCACGCGGCGATCGCTGCTTCGTAAGTCGCCTTCGCTTGCTCCGCATCGAAGGCGGTGATCCTGGCGTCGAACGCTTCGAGCTTGGGCACGATGGCCTCGACGGCTTGTTGAGCGGGCAGGCTCGTCCAAGCGGCCACATCGGTCCCGCCCCACGAACTGTTGATGAGCCCGATGGGCACATTCAAATCTTGGTGCAATTTCCTGCCGAAGAAGTAAGCCGTTGCAGAGAAGCCACCCACCGTCTCGCTGCTGCAAACGCTCCAACTACCGGAGCAATCCGCTTGCGGTTCGGGAGTCGCATGTGCGACGGTCTTGAAGTGACGGATTTGCGGAAAGTCAGCGTGCTGTTGTTCGCTGTCGAAATCCTTCGCACGACTGACCGTCATCGCCATATTCGACTGGCCCGAACACAACCACACCTCGCCCACGAGTACATCGTTGATGGTGACTTTGTTGCTGCCAGTTGCCGTTAGCGCAAACGGTCCGCCTGCTGGCAGGGCGTCAAGTGCCAGCATCCACTTGCCGGTTGCGTCGGCGGTGGCCTGCTTCGATTGGTCACCAACGGTCACCGTGATCGACTCCCCAGGATCGGCCCAGCCCCATACGGGAACCGCCATCTCACGCTGTAAGACCATGTGGTCCCCAAACACACCGGCCAGCCTGACTTCGGCCTGTAGAGTGGCAGCGCTCAGAAAGCATCCAAGGCTGGCAACCAAATTGAACGTTAGGCAACGGTGAGCGAACGACATCTCTACGATCCTCCGATTAGCGTCTCGACGTAGGTAATTTTGTGTAGGTAGGCATTCTAACTCGCCAAGATCGAGACGCGAGTCCCGAGTGTGGCGTGCTTGCCCTTGTTCGCGACATTATTGCGATTTCGGGCGATTTCGACGATGATCGAGAAGTCATTTAACTGACGCCAATTCGCCCCTGCCCCCAACCTAAGCCTTTCAGGCAGACGAAAGTCTCGCCGATCACCACGATGTGCGTTAGTCGTCTCACGTTACTATTACTACTTATCTTTGTACTCCCGGCTGCGCCCCAAGCGTTGGCCGAAGTCGACTTCAATCGAGACGTTCTGCCAATTCTGTCGGACAAGTGCTTCCATTGTCACGGCCCCGATAACGAAACGCGCGAAGCGGATCTACGCCTCGATGTACAAGACGATATGTTCGGCGAGCGCGACGGTCACAAGATCGTGTCGCCCGGGAACAGCCAGCAGAGCGAGTTGGTTCAGCGCATCCGATCGCAAGACGCTGACCAGCGCATGCCACCAGCCGACTCGAAACGGCAACTCTCTCCCGCCGAGATCGATGTGCTTACCGCCTGGGTCGATGAAGGGGCGAAGTGGACGAAGCATTGGGCCTTCGAGGTGCCGCGACGTGCGGCGTTGCCCAGCGTGCGGCAAATCGAGTGGACGAGAAACGCCATCGATCACTTTGTGTTGAATCGGTTGGAAGTAGAAAGCCTGGCTCCGTCGCCACCTGCCAGCAGCGAAACATTGATTCGTCGCGCGACGCTTGATCTCACCGGCCTTCCTCCCGACCCTGACGAGATCGACGCCTTTCTGAATGACGATTCGCCGAACAGCTACGAACGGCTCGTCGAGCGGTTACTTGCTTCACCCCGTTACGGCGAACACATGGCGAGACCGTGGCTGGATGCCGCACGTTACGCAGACACCGACGGATATCAAAACGATCGGACTCGCTACATGTGGCCGTGGCGTGACTGGGTGATCATGGCGTTGAACGACAACTTGCCTTTCTATCAGTTCACGATCGAACAACTCGCCGGTGACTTGCTGCCGGATGCCACGTTGTTTCAACAGATCGCGACCGGGTTTGGCCGCAATCATCGGATTAACTCGGAAGGCGGCTCGATCCCGGAAGAATGGGCCGTCGAGTACGTCGTCGATCGCATCGACACGGTGGGAACCGTGTGGCTCGGCCTGACGCTTGGATGCGCACGATGTCACGATCACAAATATGATCCGCTGACCCAGCGTGACTATTACCGGTTGTTCGCGTTCTTCAATAACGTCCCGGAGTGGGGACTAGGCCCAAACAACGGCAACAGCCCGCCCTTCATTACGCTGCCGAAGGCGTGGCCGCACCTGTCGGCCGACGAAAACCGACTGATTCCCCCCGCGCCCTTCAAGCTAAACACGACGCAAACATCGGTCGTGCGACCCAATCCGGGCGGTCCCGAGACGGTGATGGTGATGCAGGAGCTGCCAGAGCCTCGCGACACCTACTTGTTGAAACGAGGTCAGTACAACCAAGCCGATAAATCGGAAGCGTTGCATCCCGCCATACCTGTCAGTCTCAGTGGTCGCGAAGATGTTGCGTTCGCAAACCGCCTGGATCTTGCCCATTGGTTAGTCAGTCCGTCGAATCCGCTCACAGCGCGAGTGACGATCAATCGCTATTGGCAAATGCTCTTTGGCCTCGGCTTCGTCCGCACCAGTGAGAATTTCGGCATCCAGGGCGAATCGCCGAGCCATCCTGAGCTGCTCGACTGGCTGGCTGATGAATTCATACGACTGAATTGGGATCCCAAGGCGACGCAACGATTGATGGTAACGAGCGCCACTTACCGACAGTCCTCGGCGGCGAGCGACGGCCTGCGGACTCGCGATCCGGAAAACCGCCTGTTGGCACGCGGGCCGCGCGAGCGATTGTCGGCACACCAAATCCGTGACCAGGCGTTGGCGATTGGTGGCTTGCTGTCGGACAAGATCGGTGGCGAATCGGTCAAGCCTTACATGCCGCCTGGAATCTGGGAATCGATCTCGAACAACAAGTACGTCCAAGACCGAGGCGAGAGCCTGTACCGACGCAGCCTCTATACCTATTGGCGACGGACGATACCTCCTCCCACGATGTTGACGTTTAACGCAGCGGAACGCGAGGTGTGCATCGTACAAAAGGGCCACACCAATTCGCCACTGCAAGCCCTGACACTGATGAACAACGTCGCCTTCGTCGAGGCATCGCGCATGATGGCCGAGCGAATCTTGCGGGAAGGTGGCGGAACGCTGGACCAGCAGATTGCCTATGGCTTTCGGTTAGCGATCGCACGTTATCCGAATAGTCGCGAGTTGAAACTATTGAAAGAAGTGTACGATGAGTTTCTCTCGACTTACGAAGATGATCGCTCCGCCGCCGATCGTCTGCTCACCGTCGGCGAGTTCCCACGTGCCAAAGGCCTTGATAGCGTCCAACTCGCGGCGATGACGATGCTGGCTTCGACGATTATGAATCTCGATGAAGCCGTGACCAAGGAGTAGGATGGCAGGCATGAACAACTTCACCGCAATGACCAGACGTCACTTCTTCGGACAAGGTGCAACCGGCCTCGGCACGGTGGCGCTCGCGTCGCTTCTGAACCCGCAGCTCTTCGCTTCCGACGAGAGTCAGCGTAAATCAATTGGCGGCTTAGCATCGCTGCCACACTTTGCACCGAAAGCCAAACGAGTGATCTGGCTCTTTCAGTCAGGCGGGCCGTCGCAGCTTGATCTGTTCGATTACAAACCGCAGCTAAACGCCAAGTTCGGTGAAGAAGTTCCCACGTCGGTCTATCCGGCCGATCGCAAGACGACGATGACGGCTGGACAGACGAGCTTTCCCACCGCGCCCAGTCAATTCAGGTTTGCACGCCACGGTCAATGTGGAACCTACGTCAGCGAAGTGCTGCCAAACATTGCGAAGATCGTGGACGACATTTGCGTTGTGAAATCCATGCACACGGATGCGATCAATCACGACCCGGCGATTACGTTCTTTCAAACGGGCTCGCAGATACCGGGCCGCCCCAGCATCGGTTCCTGGATGACGTATGGCCTCGGTTCGGAGAATGCTAACTTGCCCGGATTCGTCGCCATGACTTCACGCGGCTCCGCAAAGGCCGGACAGCCGCTGTACGATCGACTTTGGGGAAGTGGTTTCTTGCCGGCGAAGTATCAGGGCGTCAAGTTTCGCGGCCAAGGCGATCCGGTACTCGATATCAACAATCCGCCCGGTGTCGATCCTGACACGCGACGCCAGATGCTCGACGCCGTCGGCAAACTCAATGAGCTGAAACATACGGACGTCGGCGATCCCGAAATTCAAACTCGTATCGCCCAATACGAGTTGGCGTTTCGTATGCAGACGTCGGTGACAGAGTTGCTCGACTTGTCCGACGAGCCCGAACACATCATGCAGATGTACGGCCAGGATGTACGGAAGTCCGGTGAGTACGCCTACAACTGCTTGATTGCTCGTCGACTGGCCGAACGCGGCGTGCGTTTCATTCAGCTGTTTCACATGGGCTGGGACCAGCACGGCAACTTACCGACGCAGATTCAATCCCAAGCTCGGGACACCGATCAAGCGAGTGCCGCGCTCGTGATGGATCTTAAGCAGCGCGGGATGTTGGAAGACACACTCATTATCTGGGGCGGCGAGTTTGGCAGAACGGTTTATTCGCAAGGCGGCCTGACGAAGAAGAACTACGGTCGCGACCACCATCCGAACTGTATGAGCTACTGGCTAGCAGGGGCCGGTATTAAGAGCGGCATAAGCTACGGCGAGACCGATGATTACAGTGTCAATGCCGTCGTCGACCGCGTCCACGTTCACGATTTACAAGCCACCATCCTGCATCAGATGGGCATCGACCACGAACGCTTGACGTACAAGTACCAAGGCCGACACTTCCGGCTAACGGATGTGCATGGCAAAGTTGTCCGTGACATTCTTGGCTA
>CAUJKL010000464.1 GCA_963204995.1 Planctomycetota bacterium
CCTGGACGGCACCGACCAGTTATGGCGACTTCTTCCCGACCGACCCGACCGCACCACGCGAAGCATTGCCCGAGCATCCAGGCCGACGAGCGATGCCCGAACACTCACGGAGCGAGACCGGTGTGAATGAGTCCGCCGCGACACACCCGCCAACATCGCCGCAAACGATTGTGCGAACGGCGCTCTGCATCGAGCCACGCGACGGCCGGCTGCACGTTTTCATGCCGCCAACGGAACGGCTGGAAGACTACTTGGATCTGCTGACCGCAGTTGAAAACACATCAGTCGCTACGGAGCTTCCCGTCGTGTTGGAAGGCTACACGCCGCCTCACGACCATCGGATCAGCCACATCAGTGTGACGCCAGACCCCGGTGTCATCGAGGTCAATGTTCATCCGGCCAGCTCATGGGACGAACTCACAGCGACCACGTCGATCCTGTACGAGGAAGCGCGCTTGACGCGGCTGGGCACCGAGAAGTTCGATTTGGACGGGCGACATACCGGAACCGGCGGTGGCAACCATATCGTGATGGGAGGCAAGACGCCGCTCGACAGCCCATTCCTGCGGCGACCGGATCTGTTGAAGAGCCTCGTCACTTATTGGAACAATCACCCTTCGCTGTCGTACCTGTTCTCGGGCGGGTTTATCGGCCCGACCAGTCAGGCACCGCGAGTTGACGAAGGACGCCGCGATGCGATTTACGAATTGGAGATTGCTTGCGCACAGATTCCCGATCCATCAGCTGACGGCAACGACATCTCGCCTTGGGTTGTCGATCGCACGTTCCGGAACTTGCTCGTCGACTTGACCGGCAATACCCATCGGGCCGAGTTCTGTATCGACAAGCTCTATTCCCCGGACAGTGCTACAGGCAGGCTAGGGCTGGTTGAATTCCGCGGCTTCGAGATGCCGCCGCACGCGAGGATGAGCCTGACGCAGCAGTTGTTGCTCCGGGCGCTGGTGGCTCGATTCTGGGAGCAGCCCTATCAGGAAAAGCTTGTTCACTGGGGCACGACGCTACACGACCGTTTTCTGCTGCCGCACTTCGTCCGCAGCGATCTGCGAGACGTGATTGCCGAGACGCGTGAGTTCGGTATCCCGCTCGAATTGGACTGGTTCGCCTCGCATTTGGAGTTCCGCTTCCAGGCCATCGGTACGATCCAGAAAGATGATGTGAAGGTGGAATTGCGACAGGCCATCGAGCCGTGGTACGTCCTGGGCGAGGAGCCCGGTGGCGGTGGCACCGCACGATACGTCGATTCTTCGGTCGAGCGACTGCAAGTGAAAGTGAACGGCATGACGGACGGCCGCCATATGGTGACCTGCAATGGGAGGAAGCTGCCTTTGCACTCGACAGGCGTTCAGGGCGAGTATGTTGCCGGCGTGCGTTATCGTGCCTGGCAGCCGCCCAGCTGCTTGCATCCGACCATTCCGGTCCATACACCGCTGACGTTTGATCTGGTCGACGTCTGGAATCGGCGGAGCATCGGAGGCTGTACTTACCACGTTTCCCACCCTGGCGGGCGCCATTACGATACGTTTCCGGTCAATTCGTATGAGGCCGAATCGCGCCGAGCATCGAGATTCTTTGCGTCTGGCCATACGGGCGGGCCGATAAAGATAGCTGTCGACGAACCGAATCCGCAATATCCACTGACACTTGACTTGCGGCGTGCCTCGCCCAACTTATGACCAGTGTTCCCGCCAACCCTCCCTCCACGCTAGCGAACGACATCTTCGGAAACTACGCGGCTCTGGCGGGAGTTTACGACGAGATGTTCGATTCGGCGGGGGCGATTCGTGCTAGCTGGAAGCCGGTCGCCGAGTCTATCGAAGCCTTGGGCCGCGAGGAAATCTCGCGTCGTTGGCAGCAAGCTCAGGAAGAAGTTCGCGAGAACGGCATCACGTACAACGCCTACGAAGACGTCAACGGCAACACACGACCGTGGGAATTAGATGCCTTCCCGCTGGTCATCTCGCCCGAGGAATGGGCCCAGTTGACGGTCGGCCTGCGCCAGCGGGCCGAGTTGTTGGACCGCGTGCTCCGTGACCTGTTCGGTCCGCAGACGTTGTTGCAACGCGGCTTACTGCCGGCCGACTGGCTGTTCTCACATCCCGGCTTTCATCGCGCGTTCCATCGGCAAGGCGTTCGTGACAGTCGATTTCTCCATTTGTATGCCGTCGACCTGGCACGTGCGCCGGATGGGCGGTGGTGGGTGGCCGGAGATCGCACCGACGCACCGCTCGGCGTGGGCTATGCCTTGGAGAACCGAGTGGTCATGTCGCGGATGTTGCCGCGGGTAATTCGCGATTGCCGCGTCGAACGGCTAGCGTCGTTCTTCATCGCACTTCGCACGACGCTCAGCGAAATGTCCTCGCATCGCGAAAACCCTCGCGTCGTGATTTTGAGTCATGGCCCCACGGGACCGAACTATTTCGAGGACGCTTATCTCGCTCGTTATCTCGGTTACACGCTCGTTGAAGGTGGCGACCTGACAGTCCGCGATGATCGCGTCTTCATGAAAACGCTGGCCGGTCTCCTGCCGGTTGACGTGATCTTCCGACGGTTGAGCGACGAGTACTGCGATCCCTTGGAGCTCGGCAGCTCGCCCGCCTTTGGCGTACCAGGGCTGTTGCAAGCCGTGCGACTGGGCAACGTTGCCATTGCAAATTCGCTGGGCAGTTCCATCGTCGAATCTCCTTCGCTGATTCCGTTCCTGCCGCGAATCTCGCGAGAATGGATGGGGGAAGAGTTGCGACTGCCTTCTGCGGCCACTTGGTGGTGCGGCCAGAAGCAAGCACAAGCCGACGTCCGTTCGCGGCTGGGAAAGATTTCCGTGCGAGCCGCCTTTCGAGTCGGACGCCGCGAAACGCCGCCGCCAGAATCGCTCTGGTCCAAGTCGCCCGACGAGCTTTCGCGGCTCATCGAATCTCGCCCCCGTGAATTGATTGGGCAAGAGAACGTATCGCGATCCTGCGCACCCGTATGGCGAGCCGGCACATGCGACTCGCAACGAGTCGCGCTGCGCGTGTTCCTGGTCGCTACAGCAGATTCTTATGAAGTGATGCCTGGCGGGCTTGTTTGCATGGCCGGCACCTCCGCGCCTTTGGATCTGTCCGTGCTGGCGGGTGAAGTCAGCAAAGACACTTGGGTGTTGTCGCATACTCCCGTTCAACCGGTCACGCTGCTCGCTTCCGGCAAACATCCGGTTGCCTTACGTCGCAGTGGTGCCGAGTTGCCGAGCCGCGTGGCGGACAATCTGTTTTGGCTGGGACGGCATGTCGAGCGAGCACAGAACGCCTGTCGCCTCCTGCGACCTGTCGTGTCGCGGCTGACGAGCGAAGCAGGTGCCGAGACGCTGCCCTATCTGGCCGGGCTCGTCCACTGTCTCGCCCAGCACGGACTCATCGAGCCCGGATTCGCGGTCGAGCCGATGCGCAGCCAGTTGCCAGGCATCAGTCAGGTGTTGCCGATATCCATGCTCGACGCGACTCAACCGGGCAGCCTGCGTTCGGCGTTTACGGCAGCTCACAACAATGCGGCTCTGGTTCGCGACCGCTTGTCGCTCGACAGTTGGCGAGTGTTGCATCGCGTCCAACGCGTGTTTGGGTCGACCGGCGATGCGTCGCATTTCGGTCTGTCAGAATTGTTGGACTTGCTCAATGACTTGATCGGAGACCTCGCGGCCTTCGATGGTCTGATCGGCGAGAGCATGACCCGCACGCCGGCCTGGCGTTTTCTGGAACTGGGACGCAGACTGGAACGCTCGTTGCACACCATTGGCCTCGTGATGTCACTGTTTGCCACGGACAGCGAGAACGATACGCGAGCCTTGGAAGCCACGTTAGAAGTTGCCGACAGCATCATGACTTACCGCAGTCGCTATCTCGCAGGCCTGCATTTGGCACCCGTCCTCGACTTGCTGCTGACGGACGAGACGAACCCGCGATCGCTGGTATTTCAACTGGAAGCGATTTCGGACCACGTCGAACACTTGCCGCGCGGCGAGACGCAGCCCCTACGCGGTGCCGATCAACGCATCGCTCTGTCGATGTTGCATAGTGCGAGAATGCTCGATCTGGACGCGTTGCAGGAGTATCGTGCTTCGTCCAAGGAGACGGCGTTGGAACGAGCTCTTGGCCGGCTGACGACACAACTTCCAAAGTTGTCGAATCTGATTGGGCATCGCTACCTGATCCATGCCGACGTTCCGCAGCAGATGAGCGAGGCGAGGCACAGCCCGTGATCAAGTACAAAATCAGCCATACAACGACGTACGAGTACGACGCTCCGGTGGCGGTGTGCCAGAACATCGTCTATCTCACTCCGCGAGCAACGCCTTATCAGAGCTGTTCCTATCATCGCTTGACGATCCGCCCGCTGCCCGCTTCGCCGCATCGGCGAACGGACTATTTCGGCAATACGGCGTCGCTGTTCTCGCTCAGCACCGGCCATCGCAAGCTTCAAATCACTGCCCACAGTACGGTCGAAATGTCGGAGCGGCCCAGCCCGGCGGATGGTTCAACGATCGCCTGGGAGCGGGTGCGCGATGGCCTGCCCCAGAATCGAACCGAAGAAGGTTTGGGGGATTACCAGTTTTGCTTTCCCTCATCGCGAGTCCCGATGTTGCCGGAGTTAGCCGCCTACGGAAGACAGAGCTTTACACCCAACCGACCGATCGTCGATGCCCTGCGAGACTTGGCGCATCGGATCTACACGGACTTCACCTACGACCCGGCCGCTACGACCGTCAACACGCCGATTGCCGAAGCCTTCGAGAAAAAGCATGGCGTGTGCCAGGACTTGGCCCATGTGATGCTAGGCTGCTTGCGTCCTCTCGGACTCGCGGCGCGTTATGTGAGCGGATATCTGCGGACACACCAGACGGAAGGCCAGCCTCGGCTGGTCGGAGCCGATGCCTCGCACGCGTGGATCTCGTTGTTCTGCGGCGAGCACGGTTGGGTGGATGTTGATCCCACCAACGACCTCCTGCCATCGACAGAACACATCACGGTGGCGTGGGGGCGTGACTTCGGAGACGTGTGCCCGGTGTCCGGAATGTTCGTCGGCGGCGGCTCGCATCGCTTGACCGTAGCCGTCGACGTCGCCCCCTCGACCTGAGCGTGGTCGAGACGTCCGGTTCGCCGAAGTTGCTCCCGCGCGGCGGTATTAGCCCCGGCATTCATGCCTTGTCATTACCCACATATTTACACGACCCAACGATGGGATTGTTACGTTTTCTTGTACGGCGAAGCCGTTAAACAACATAGCCCTGGGTCGCACAGCGCACCCTGGGTTACTTCTTCGGGAGCAGCGGGGTGCCAAAAATGTCAAGGCACCGGCCTTGGAACGCGGTGCATCTAGAGTATGGTATTACTCCATGACGATTCAAGCATTGATCTTTGACTGCGACGGCACGCTGACCGATTCGATGTACGCGCACTACGTCGCTTGGCGTGATACTCTCGTGACTTTTGGTATGGAACTCAACGAGCAACGGTTCTATCGCTACTCGGGGACGCCATCACGTCGCGTGATTCCCATGCTCGCTTCCGAGCAAGGCATCGTTTTGGATTTTGAGCGTGCGAACGAAGCGAAGGAAGAGGCGTTTCTGAACTCGATTCACCTGCTGAAGCCCATCGAACCGGTCGTACGGATCGCCGAACAGCATCGCGGCAAATTGAAGCTGGCGGTTGCCAGCGGCGGTGTGCGGCAAATCGTCCACCGCCAACTGGAGCAGATCAACATCTTCGACTGGTTCGAGACGATTGTCACCGCCGAGGATACGGAACGCCATAAGCCCGACCCGGATGTCTTCCTCGAAGCCGCGCGGCGACTGGGTGTTGCTCCGTCGGCGTGTCGCGTCTACGAAGATGGCGACCCAGGAATCGAAGCCGCTCGACGAGCTGGCATGGAATGCATCGACGTCCGCGTAATGGATGACTTCGTTCCTCGATAGCGATTGGCGAGGTCGGGGCTTTTAGCAGGTTGGGCTGAGTGGCCCTGCTGTTGCTGCCTTGCCACTGCTTCGAGGGAGCAGCGTCGTCCGCGAAACGGCACGTGAAGTTCGTGGACGAGCCAAAAAATGACACTCGCACGCTCGGTAACCGTTGACGATCGCTACCAAGAACGCGACACTACAGCACACGCGAGTGTTGCCTCTTCAGTGGACGCTCGCCGATTACTATCGACCCTCGCGCAAGCAAGGAACAACGGTGATGATTCAACGGAGTGACGTCAGCTCGTATTGGCAAGGTTTCACTTGTGTTTTCGCGCTGATGGTGCTTACCGGCTGTCACGATTCTACTCCAGTCGCTGCACCATCTAATGTCGGTGCTCCAGCAGTGTCGGAACGACCCCACTCGGCATCGGTCGAGTCTGACACAGTAGCCGCAAGGCCCCAAGAAGAACCTGCCGAAATCGAGATGGCATCGCCCAGCGAGCAGGTTAGCCAGGCTGAGCCCGCTCATTCCGAGGTAGCTCCCGCGCCCAAAGAAACGCCGCAAAAAATCGCGCCGAAACCTGTCGCTCCGCCGCAATCTCCCAACGCGACGAAGAAGCCTAAGGTCGCGCTCTCCGTGCCTGACCCACCGGAGTATGTCTTCGAACCCCAAGTCCTGATGAGCCAACAAGACATGGATACTTGTTTGATAAAGACAGGCGATCCGTTTCCAGACGCTCAGTTATCGGATCGAGAAGGACAAGAACACTCACTGAAAGAACTGCTTGGTGAAAAGCTGACCGTCATCGTATTTTGGTCCAATGCGAATCGACTTGGCCGTGAGCAAATTCAACGACTCGACGCCGAGATCGTTGTACCCTTCGAGAAGTCGGGCCTAAACGTCGTCGCGATAAACATAAGCGACTCCGCAGAACAAATCAACAAACTGTTCCCTGCCGGTCACAAAGTTGGATTTACGATCCTACTCGACCCCGATGCCGCCCTGTTTTCCAAGGTCGCGACGCAACGTCATCCGCGGACTTACTTACTCGACGCGAAGGGCAACGTTCTCTGGTACGACATCGAATATTCGCGAAGTACGGTTCGGGAACTCGTGAACGCGATTCACGTCAACCTTGGCAACTATAAATTTGACCAAAGTTAAGTCGTGAGTAGCGATTCTGATTATTAGCCGGCTCTAGAAGTCATGCGCGGGGGCAATTATATTGGGGATGGTATTCATCCCTTGTCGACGGGAAGGCTGTTTGGGCGATGGGCTCGAATCCTTATCAACGCAGGGAAGTTTATTATTCCGGCCATGTTCAGGGCGTTGGGTTTCGTTACACGACGCGACAGATTGCCGGAGGTTTCGACGTAACTGGCTTTGTCCGCAACCTTTCGGACGGACGAGTCCATCTCGTCGTAGAAGCCGACAAGGACGAAATTACACGTTTTTTGAAGGAAATCCGCAGCCAGCTCGGGGAGTATATCCGCGACGTACAGGTTGCAGAACTCGCGGCCGCTGGGGAGTTTACCGGTTTCTCCATTCGCCACTGACCGGGTATTTTACACCTTTTTCGTTTCTTCAGCGGCAAGCATTTTTAGTGAACCAACTACGAGCCGCAACCGTAATGCTCGTCAAGTGTTTTTGTATACAGACGGTACTTCTCCACACAACATAACTTCCATCTGCCTCCCATATCACGGTTCCGGATCGCTCGGCGAATCCGGCGTTTCCTTAGTCGAGCGATTTCTCCATGACTTCACTTTCACTGCTGGGCGTTGTTCCTACCTGGATTACTAACTGGTTGACACCGCTCTGGCTGATCGGCCTCGGGGCATTGATCGCCTTGGTCGTGCTGCTGATTCTTTGGGGAGTGGCATTTGTGCTCTCACGAGTTCCTGCAATCGGACAGCTGGCGGAGAACCGCAGTCTGCGATCCAAGGTCATTCCAGTACTCTCCGTCTTGTCTTTCTTCGTGCTTCTCGGATTAACCCTGCCGCGACTCGCCGGTCCCGATGGCGTGCGCGATGCCGAAGCAACCGTGATGACGGCATTGCTGCTTGTTCCCGTCGCATTGGCATGCGGGCTGGGACTCGTTTGGCTGACTTCGCGGCGAACGGTTGCCGAAGTCCCGCAGGCAATACGAGAAGGTTTTTTGTGGCCGGTGTTCATCCTGACCCTGGCGTTCTCGGCCTTTGCCTTTGTGGGTGCCGCAGTAACCACTCACCCCAAAGAGATTCTGAACTCCATCGTGCGGTTGCCGTACAGCGGCGAAAGCAGCAAAACGTTTACGATCCCGGCTGCGACTGCCGCAGTGCTTGAAGACGAGTCGCAAGACCCGCCGCAGCACCCGATCGAAGTCCATATTCGCACTTCCGAACTGCACGGCTTCGAGTTGACGAGCGATCAAAGCATCACGGTCGACGTCAAGAAGGCAGAAGCCGTCGACGTGGCACCCATGATTGAAGCGTCGCCGGGCGATACGTTCGCGTGGCAACATCGCATGGATGGCAAGACACTGTTCGAAGACGAGCAAATCGACACGCTCTACATCCGAAATTACGGGCTATCGGACGCAAAAGTTATCGTGAAGTTGGTGATCCGTCCGATGCACCCCGAGGTCCGATCGGTCGCATTTACCGCCGTGGCGATCATCGCGGTGTTCTTGTTGTACATCTTGCAGCGAGCCGCTTTGCCGAAGATGTCGGCCATTGCCTTGGCAACTTTCAAATCCGAGATTGCTCAGCCATTATTCATGATCGTGATGCTGGTGGGCGTGTTCGCCTTGTTGGCGTTCATTTGGATTCCCTACAACACGTTCGGCGAAGATATCAAGGTTCTCAAAGACTCGGGGATGGTGCTGATTAAAGTGCTCTGCATTATTCAAGCCGTGTGGGCCGCCAGCACATCCGTCTCGGAAGAAATCGAAGGCCGCACCGCGTTGACCGTCCTCTCGAAACCGCTACGCCGCCGCTCATTCATTCTTGGCAAGTATCTCGGCATCTTCCTGACCGTGGCGGTGGTGTTCATTCTGCTCGGTACGGTCTTGATGTTGGTAACTGCCTACAAACCAATCTACGATGCGAAGGAAAACAGCTTAGAGCAACCGATTTGGCAGATGTGCCATTTAGAGATGGTTGGTGTCGTGCCCGGATTGCTGCTGGCGTTCATGGAAGTGTCGATCCTGTCGGCGATCAGCGTCGCGATCTCAACGCGTCTGCCCATGCTGGCCAACTTCATCATCTCCTTTGCCATCTACGTCATTGGCCATCTCACGCCTTTGCTCGTACAGTCTTCGGTGGAAGGAAAGATGTTCGAGGCGGTGGTGTTTGTCGCACAATTGCTCTCGACGCTGTTCCCCGTGCTAGATCACTTCAGTATCGAAGCGGCGGTGGCCGCCGGTGTCCCGGTGCCCTACACGTATCTCGGCTGGGCGTTGTTATACACCGTGATCTACGGCATGATTGCGTTGCTGTTGGCACTGGTCTTGTTCGAAGACCGAGACTTGGCCTAAGCGAAATGCAGCGGGCCTACCCAGCCCGCCGCTCACGCTGATTCACGTTCACCGGACGCTGCTCCAACGCCGGTGTGGTGGTCTTGGCTCGGGCGGCCGCACGCAACCGATGCGGGAAACGCGATGCAAGGTCTTCGGCCTCGCGAATTCGATCGAGGATCTTCGCGGCTACGCTCAAGCAATAGCGTCCTTGCTCGCCACACACTCGTGGCCGCCGTCCGGTGCGGATGCAATTCAAAAAATCAGCTTGTTCGTCCTGAATGGCGTTGCGTTTTTCCACCGCCAAGTCAGACACCGGCAACATGTCGGTAAACAAGTTGTGCTTCACTCGCTCTCGTTCGTCGACCGACATCGCCTGAACATCGATCTCGCCACGCAAGACCTGCTTGCTAGGCCGGACGATTCTCGCGCTGAAGTCCGCAAAATCGACACTCCCATAAACGCGATCGGTGACGACCTGCATGGTTCTTTGCGAATAGAAGCTGGTGCGCGATGTGTTGAGATTGGCGATACAACCGTTGGCGAACCGGATATGGGCGTGGGCCATGTCTTCGTGAGGCCCGAAGACGGTCGACCCGATGGCGTCGATCTCGACGACGTCGCTGCGGACCGTCGAGAGCACCAGATCGAGATCATGGATCATCAGATCCAATACCACGCCGATATCGGTCGAACGGAACGTATAGCCGCTCATCCGAACGGCCTCGATGTAGCGCGGACGTCTCACTCGCGCCGCCACCGCCCGCCAGGCAGGGTTGAAGCGTTCGACGTGCCCAATCTGCAACACCAACCCATTGCAT
>CAUJKL010000465.1 GCA_963204995.1 Planctomycetota bacterium
ACCCGGTTCGTTGTTACTTGTGCGAACCGTGATCGTGACCGTGGCAGAACAGGTCGTCTCGCGGCCACATGTCACTTTCTTCCTGGGCGGCTTCGTCATCCGTTTTCATCTTCTCGCCCGAGGCGAGTATCTTTTGCACGAGTACGTTTCGCATGCGGCTTGCGTCGTCGCGCAGCTGGCGGTCTTCTTCAAGCTGAAAATAATTGCGGCCGTCGATCCAGGTCTGTTCGCAACGCGAGAAGATCGACAGCGGCGAGCCGCTCCACACGACCAGATCCGCGTGCTTGCCGACTTCTAGCGATCCGACGTATTTCTCAATACGAAGCTGCTTCGCGGGGTTCAAGGTGACGAACTTCAAAGCTTCCTCCGGCGAAACGCCGCCATACTTCACGGCCTTGGCCGCTTCGTGATTCAAGTGACGAGCCAGTTCGCGATCGTCCGAGTTGAACGAGACGGTAACTCCCACGTTGTGCATGAGGGCTCCGGCGTAGGGAATGGCGTCGTAGACTTCGAACTTATACGCCCACCAATCCGAGAAAGCGGACCCCATCGCTCCGTGTTTCGCCATGGCATCGGCGACTTTGTAGCCTTCGAGAATGTGTTGCAAGGTTCCAATGCGGATGTTGAATTCGTCCAGCGTGCGTAGCAGTGCGAGGATCTCGTCTTGCCGATAGCTGTGACAGTGAATCCAACGCGAACCCTCGACGATCTCGGCGATCGCTTCCAGCTCTAGGTCAACGCGGGGCGGCAAGCCCTGTCGCGTTTGTCGCCATCGCTGCCATTCGGCGCGGTACTCTTTCGCCGCGTGAAAAGCATCTCGCATGATCTGCTCGACACCCATTCTGGTTTGCGGATAGCGCGAGGTGTACTCATCACCCCAATTGCTTTGCTTGACGTTCTCGCCGAGTGCGAACTTGATTCCTTGAGGTGCCTCCGTGAACTTCAGGGCTTCGGGCAAGGCGCCCCAACGCAGCTTGATCACTTGATTCTGGCCACCGATGGGATTCGCCGAGCCGTGTAAGATGTTCGCGGTCGTCACGCCACCAGCAAGTTGCTGATAGATGGCGATGTCGTTGGCATCGATAAAGTCACCGATGCGTACCTCGGCGGTGATCGCTTGTGTGGCTTCATTGATTCCGCCATCCGTTGCCATGTGCGAGTGGCAATCGATGATCCCGGGCGTGATGTGCTTGCCAGTCGCATCAACGACGACGCCTCCCTTGGGCAGCGCGATGTTTTTACCGACAGCTCGAATCCGCCCATCGACTACCAGGACCGATGCGTTCTCGACGACACCTGCCTTACCGCACGTCCACACGGTCGCATTCTTAAACAGGATCGTCTGGGAGTCCTTGGAAAGTTCCTCTCGACCGAAGGCACCCAATGGAAAATTGACTGCGAACGATGCGGCAACAGGTTTCTTCGCCTCCGGTTTCTTTTCACCGTCCTCGGACTTCTTCTCGGCATCTTTGGAATCCGCCTTCGCTTCCTCGTCTTCGTCGTCAAGCCGCGTCGCAGCAACCGCCAAGCGACTTCCGTCGGCGAGTGTCACGTGCCCCTGCCAACTGGCTTCGCCCTTGTCAGGAAACGAGACCACCGCCGTCAGCCGGGCCACGCCTTCGCCCAGCAGTTCCTTCGCCTCGAACGTGCAGCTCAGTCTTGCATCGCGAAACCCGACGCGCGAGAGTTTGATCTCCTTATTCTTTTCTTCCTCTTTCGCTTTGTCAGAGCTTTCCGCATTTTCCGGCTTTACAGCGATCGTCCCAGCAAGTTCATGTGGCTCACCGGTCAACTGCATCTCGACCGACTTCTCGTTGCCATCGATCGTCAACTTCCATTTGCCGCGCACATCGAATTCCGGGTCGGTGGCAACTTCATATCGAGTGCCGTTGACCCACGTTTCGACGATCTTCGTCTTTTCCGCAAACAGATCGCCATCGGTCACGACAAGATTCGCAAGCTTGCCACGTTCGACCGTGCCCAGACTCGCCGCAGCACCAAACAGTTCTGCCGGATTCGTGGTCAGCGCTCGGAGTGCGGCATCGGCTGGCAGACCGCGTTCGACCGCAGTGCGTACCGCTTTGAGAAACGTCCCCTGGTCCTTGAGCCCGTGACTGGTGAACGCGATCTTGACACCTGCCTTGTCTAATCGCGCTGGGTTTTCCGGCGCGATGTCCCAGTGCAACAGATCCTCCAAATCGACATTCAACGCAGTTTCCACAGAAGCCACATTTGGCGGCTTGGGAAAGTTGAGCGGCAGGATGATCGAGCGGCCTGTGGCAACGATCGCATCCAACCGTTTGTATTCATGCCCCGAGCCACGAACTGCAATGTTCAGCGCGAACTGGCGAGCGTATTGATCCGCTCGCAAAACAAACAACTCGTTCGAGGCGTCCGCGATCAGCAATTGATCGCTGTCCGGATACGCTTGCAGCGTTTCGAGTGCATCGTTGCGTTCAGGACGCGGCAACGTCGAGTTCGCCTTGTACGCAGCCCACGCGTCGCCGTACCAGTCCGCATCGAGCATGGCTTGGCGAGCCAAGGCGACTGCTCCCATCGGCGAGGCCGGATAGCTTTCGCGACCGCGACCGGGCGACACGGTGAGTCTGAGATGCATCGCGACGTGGTCCTGTACGATCGCCTCGCGGTTCGAATCGTCTCCGGTCAAGGTCAACGAACTGACACCTTTGATGATCCCGTTGGACGGCGCGACAAGTCTCGCGGTCACGCCTTGATGGCGGAGCTTCTTATTGAGCTCCGAGTCGGCTTTGTAATGGTTCGCGACCGCCACCTGCGGCGTAATCAAAGCGTTCCAATACGGAGAACTTGAGCTGGCTGCGTTTGAACTGATCGATGTTTCGCCGTACGCATCAATGAAGCCGGCGTAGATCGTCTTGCCTTCGAGATTCCAGACGCGAGCATCGGCGGGTGCGTCCAGGTTGCCGACGGCCTCGATCACGCCATCTCGCACGACGACCGTTCCCTTTTCGATGATACGACCGGGCGAAACTACAATTCGAGCGCCAATTAACGCATGGACGCGGGGCGTGTTTTGCCGCAAGCCTTCGACGGGGATGGTTGTGGGTGGAGCTGCGTGAGACTTCAACAAGGCCACGCACAGAATCGCCGCGACGGCGCACCAGGAAATTCGGCTGAGCGACATGAACAGGTTCTCCACAGGTGCAAGCTCACAAGATGGATTCCCACGGATGCAGCGGGAATCGTGACCCTATGTTAACATAGGCAAGCCCGACTTACAGCCAGCGGCAAGTTTCTTTGCGGCGGGACTTGGAAGGTCGGCGTGAATATTGATTACATCCTGCACAGTCTGACCACAACGGAGTCCTCGATGCGACAGTTGACAATTCTTACGATGGTCTTGCTCCTCGCTCACGAAGTGGCAGTCGCTGATGGGCTGCGCGACAACATTGCAGAGAATGTTCGCCAAATTCCACCACCTGGGATCGAAGTTTCGGCGGAAGCTCGCGCGGCGTTGGAGCAGCAGCTGGAGGCGCTGACCAATCGCCTCACATCGCTCGGCCGGAGTAAACATCCGTTGGTGCGGGAGCTGACGCCCGACGTCGAGATTTTCTATCGCGCCGTCCATGATGCTTTGAAGTACAACGAATTCTTCTCGCCTTCAGACGTGAAAGCCGCCGCCGACGTGTTGCGCACCGGAATCGAACGCGCTGACCAATTGCTCGCTGGCGAAGCACCTTGGACAACGCAAACGGGACTTGTCGTACGGGGCTACCGCTCCAAGCTCGATCAGACGGTGCAGCCGTACGGGTTGTTGATTCCCGACTCCTATACGTTCTCGGGCAAAGATGAGTTCCGGCTGGATCTTTGGTTCCACGGTCGCGGCGAGACGCTCAGCGAGAACTCGTTCATCGCACAGCGAATGCGGCAGCGCGGCAACATCGAACCGGCGAATACGATCGTGCTGCATCCGTACGGCCGCTACAGCAATGCTTTCAAGTTTGCTGGCGAAGTCGATGTGTTGGAAGCGATGAACCACGCCCGAAAGCACTATCGCATCGACGAGGATCGCGTTGCCGTGCGCGGCTTCTCGATGGGCGGTGCCGGATGCTGGCAGATGGCGGTTCACTATCCAGACTTGTTCTTCGCGGCGAATCCAGGCGCTGGCTTTTCGGAGACGCCCGAGTTCCTCAAGTCATTTCAGCAAGAGACACTCACGCCAACTTGGTTTGAAAAGACGCTCTGGCGTTGGTACGACTGTCCCGGTTACGCAGCCAACTTGTACAACTTGCCGACCGTCGCGTATAGCGGCGAGTTGGATACACAAAAGCAGGCCGCCGACGTCATGGAGGCCGCACTCGCCAGTGAGAACATCTCGCTGGTTCACATTATCGGTCCCGATACCAAGCACGCGATTCATCCAGATGCCGCTGTCGAAATTGAAGCCCGATTGGCGAGTCTGGCTGAGCAAGGACGCGAATCGCTACCACGCCACGTCCAGCTGGCCACGTATACGCTGAAGTACAATCGAAGCCATTGGGTTACGATCACTGGACTGGATCAGCATTGGGAACAGGCTCGCGTCCAGGCCACCATCGTTGGCCAAAACCACATCGCGTTGAAGACGACCAACGTCAGCGGGCTTTCGCTTACGATGGCATCCGGTCGCTGTCCTTTCGATCTGCGAAAACCCGTTACGGTTGAAGTCAACGGCACGTCCTATGAGGCCCCGCGACCAATGAGCGACCGTTCGTGGAGTTTTCACCTTTGGAACGGTGAAGCAGTCACCAAGGCCGGGCCGCCCAGTGAAGGTCACTTCAAACGACATGATTTGCAAGGTCCGATCGATGATGCGTTCATGGATTCCTTCATCGTCGTTCGTCCGACCGGCACGGCGAATCATGAAGCCATCGACCAATGGAGCCGAGCAGAATTGGAGCACTTTGTTACGCATTGGCGACGTCACTTCCGCGGCGATGCCGTCGTCAAGAATGATACTGAAGTGACGGAGGCCGATATTGCAGGTTCAAATCTGATTCTGTTCGGCGATCCAGCGAGCAACAAGCTGATCGATCAGATCGCCGACAAACTTCCCATTCAATGGACCAGCGAATCGATCGTCGTCGGCACCAACAAGTTCGAAGCCGCCCATCACGCACCCGCACTCATCTACCCGAACCCGCTAAATCCGCAGCGTTATGTGGTGCTGAACAGCGGATTCACGTTCCGCGAATTCGCGTACCTGAACAATGCCAGACAAGTGGCCAAGCTTCCCGACTGGGCTGTAATCGATGTGCGAACACCCGCCGATCCCGTTTGGCCAGGTAAAGTGGTCGCTGCGGATTTCTTTGGCGAGCGCTGGGAGTTGCAGGCGAAGGAATGAGCTACACAATCAGCATCGCATCGCCATAGCTATAGAACCGATATTGCTCGCGAATCGCTTCTTCGTAGGCACGGCGAATCAGTTCATCACCGCCGAAGGTTCGAACAAGAACCAACAACGTGCTCTTGGGCAGATGAAAGTTCGTCATGAGCACGTCGACCGAACGGAACTTGTAAGGTGGACGAATGAATAAGTCGGTCTCACCTAGCCAAGGTTCGAGAGTGCCGGAGCGCGACGCCGTCTCTAGCACTCGTACAGAAGTCGTACCGACGGCCACGATACGACCACCAGCCGCACGAGCAGCCTTCAGCTCAGCAACTGCCGAGGCATCGACACTTCCCCATTCGCTGTGCATCTGATGCTGGGCAAGTTCCTGCACCGCGATCGGTCGAAAAGTCCCCATGCCGACATGCAGTGTCACCTGGCATTTGCGAATCGTACGTTGCTGGAGCTTGTCGAGTATCGCTGCGGTAAAGTGCAAGCCGGCGGTTGGTGCCGCCACGGCCCCAGGCTGCGTGGCGTACACGGTCTGATAGGTCTCGCGATCCGCGTCGATCATTTCGCCATCGCGAATGTACGGAGGCAACGGCACTCGCCCAATGGTTTCTAGCAGGTCAAAGGCCGGTGCGTCGGATTCCGGCTTGGCTGCCCAAGTACCTCCCTCGAGCTTGGCCAGCATGCGGAGAATCACTGCATTTCGCCCGTCGCTATCGTGAAGCGTGACGGTCTCGCCGACTTGCAGCTTTCCGCGCGTCTGCCCCAAGACTTGCCAAATGCCGCTGACATCTGCCGAGAGAAACAGCCCGCTCCAACGGCCTCCCGTCTGCGTTCGATAGCCAACCAGTCGAGCGGGGATGACTCGCGTGTTATTCAGCACGACCGCATCTTGCGGCGACAACAGCTCCGGCAGATCGCGCACGTAGTAATGTTCGAGCGACTGATGTTGCCGATCGACCACCAGCAATCTGGCGTCGGCACGTCGCTGCAGCGGTTGCTGTGCGATCAATTCTTTCGGTAATTCGTAATCGTAGTGATCGATTTCAGCCATGCAGGTAACACCAGCAGAGTTCCATCTCGTCGCCCCGTTAGAATGCGAGTATAAGAGGTATCTTCCAAGTGCGGTATCG
>CAUJKL010000466.1 GCA_963204995.1 Planctomycetota bacterium
TGGCTTCGACATCAGCCGCACGACTCCCCTTCTGGCCGCGTTCGGATTTCAGATCAGCCGCGTTAAGATCGTCGGCCAATTCCCACACCGGCCAATTCCAACGAAGCACACGAGGCTCGATAGGTGGCCAGGATCGACAAGCGGCCTCCAGGACTACGGCACCGTCTTCCTTATGCGGCCTCAGTACCAAATGAGCATCCGTAGCACGGGATTGAGCCCCGGCACCGCTGCCGACGTCGATAACGGCCTTGCCACTCTGGTTGCCTTTTGACGCATGGTGAACACAGACGATTGCACAATCGAGTTGAGCGGCGATACGATCCAACTGGTTGTAGATTTTGGTGATTCCCGCATTCGAATTTTCGTCAATTCCATCGGGCATGAATCGATAGAGTGCGTCGACAATCACCAACTGCAATTCACCGCTTTTGAACTGCGAGAAGAATGATTGAAGAGCGAAGATATCGACAAGCTGGCCTCGGAAGGAAACAACTTTCAAATGCTCGTAGTCTTCTGGCGGTATCATTCTCGCCGTTGCAATTTTCTCGATTCTGTAGGCGAGTGTTTCGGGGTGGAGCTCGTTATCCAAAATCAGGACGTCGCCAGGTTCAACCGCGAACGAATCGAGCCAGTAACGTCCGGTCAGAACCGACAATGCCAGGTCACCAACGAGCCAGCTTTTACCAACTTTGGAAACGGAAATAAGATTCGCCGTTTCGCCTTTGCGGATAATTCCATCGATAACAGGGTGTCGAAGTTTCGGAAATTCTTTGGCGAGTTCGGCGAACGTCCGCACCTTTGGGAAGTGTGCGGGAGATTCGGCAAGTGGCGTTCCGTCTTGAAGAGAAAGAATCATCTTAGACAACGTGACCACTGCGGTTCCGTCTAAGAAGTCAACTTTGCATTCACTGCCCAAGTCTTCGACAACTTTGCCCCAATTGTCTCGGTCTGTGCAATGAACCATTCCACCGACAACGGCCGGTCGATAAATAATCTCTGACGATGGTGAACTACTTTTGACTGCGGCGATTGCCAAGTCGAGAACATCCTTAACCGCCTGCTCACCGACGGCTGCGACGTTGTCTCGAACATCTCCCTTGGCTGGCAATGTGCAAACTGAAATCATGATGCGATTCCCTTCAGTTTCTTGGCAAGTTTGGCGGTTGCTTCGATGCCAGCCTCGTCATTGTCGAGACATAAGACAACGCGAACGCCACGGAACAAAGGAAGCCACTCAGTCTTCAGGTACTTGCCGGGTAATCCGATTACGAAGTAGCCGAAGGAATGAAGTACAGCCGCATCTTTGACGCCTTCAACGAGCACGACGATATCACCGGGTTTCGGAAACTTCGGCTTGCCATTCGAATCGTGTGGAAGGAATAAACCAGCGGATTTGCCTGTCGCGTTTTCTCCTTTGCGTTCCGATGCGATATTTGAGCCAGGGTAGACGTAGAAAGTCGAACATCGCGAGTTCACCCCGTACAGCGGAAACTCGACAGCGATGCCATTTACTACGCCACCGTATGCAACGAGCGATTCAACGGGACAATGCTTGTCATCCGCCATACGTTGCAGCCAATCGACGCCTTTAGGTTTCACTCTTTGGCTGGTGTGCCCATTGCCTTTATGATGACCGTTCGAATTCACGGCAGCCAGGGGAGCGAGCCCAAGGTGTGCAGCCGCTTCGTCCAATGTTTGCGGAAACGTCCAGCCGCGAAAGTGCTTGACGGCTGCGAGCCAATCGCCATTCCCCTGGTTGAAACAATGCGAGCAATGAACCGCACCGGCTTCACGATCAATCAGTCTGAATCGAGTGTTGCCACCGCATTTAGGGCAGGGATGCTCTCGGCTTTCGTCCAGTAATTCGGAAGGAATGCCAGCCAAGGAAGTGAGCATTTCCAGTTCACGCCCTCGGGCAGCTTGCTTTATTTCGCCGGCGGTAAATCGGGATCTCGCCGCTGTCACGCCGACACCCTCCACTGTCGCCACTCACGCCGGCAGCCGCCGCAACGGATTGCAGACACCGCGCTTTCCATTTCGCCTTGGATTTCTGCAAGCTGGCGTAGGATTTTATCGACGTCGACGATACCGATATCGGCCAGCAGATCAGCCGCAGCGTCGAGATGCTGGCGAGCGGATAGCAGTCGATCGATTTGGCCACCGTGACAGTGGCGGGGATCTCGCGGCGGCAGGATGACCGGCGGTTCGGTTGCCGACGGGGTGGTGATTCTGCTAGATTTCATCTTGTCAGCTCCATTGAGTTTTGACTCAAGCCGCTTTCCTTCGCCGGGGGCGGCTTGCGTCGTTTCGTGGTCATTCATTTGAAAAACTGAATCACGTCTGTTCTCTTCGCCCTGCGTTTCTGCTGCTGCTGCGGTGGCCGCACTGCCCGCCCCGCCTCGAAATCCTCGAGTGCTTCCTCGGTCACCACATACCGAGCCCTGCCTCCGGTGCCGATGTTGATGGCGACTAGGTCACCAGATCGAATGAGATTGAGCACATGCGAGTGTGAGCATCGCCAGCGGTCGCATAGATCGGCGGGGGTGTGGCTCATTGGGCAGCCCCCAGCTCGTCGTCATCTTCATTGGCGCCGACAGACACTAGCCGCAAGAATTCTTCTCGCCTCTTCCGCAACTCTTCAGCATCGGCCAGCAACCGAGAAGTGGCGGCATGAAGTGCTAGATTTGCGTCCCTGATTTGCTCTTGTGTTGCTTGCATTGCGTTCGGCCTCGGTCTTGTGTGGGCTGTACGCTTCTAAGCGTTTCCGCAAGCAACTCCGCAAGCTCCGCAAGTGACCACGCATAAAAAAAGCGACGTTTCCCTGAGAAAACGCCGCACAACTTTTTTTTGAAAATTCTGATTCCCGCAAGCAGCCCGCAAGCTCCGCAAGCAGATTGAGCTATTCGCAAGTCTCTTTATGACGATCCACTTTCCACCATTCCGTATCGCGGATAGCCGAACTAGTTACCTCTAGTAGCACGCCGAGTTCGCCGCTCGTCTTAGCCTTGAAGCGAGAATCCAGCCGGACGATTAGCCGCAACTTGTCATCACTGCTTAGCGACTTGTCGCCAGCGACTTGAATTATCTTCGGTGTGATGTCATCGGTCACAGCCGCTAGGATTGCGTTTGTACGGTCGCTTCCGTTCTCGCCCACTGGTTGCGTTTTCGCTTCGGTCGTCGATCCAACCAACTCCTTAACGATCAATCGAAATGGCATCATTCTTGAACGCCATCTCGATACTCGTTTTTCGTTCCACGGATAATCAAGAAGCAATCCTGTTGATAAGCAGCGTTCTTCCCGTTGTTGCCGTTCATCCCATTCTGGACGTGGCAAATATTCAATAAGGACGCATGAAACCGCCAACTCGCGAACCAAATGGTCAAGTGCGATCAGCGTGGATTCATCGACTTCAGAGATTTGGTTCGGAGTACGGCCCTGCGATTGCAATTCGGGAGTGTACTTTCCACCGATTGGCTTCAGTCCTTGAGAAAAGGCGAGAAGCTTATCGACCGCGTTCAATAGTTCGATGTAACTTGCCATGATGATACCCTTCAAAATGAATCGGGCGATTCTCCCGACCGACGCGCGAAAGGTGACCACGCCAGTCGGGCGAATCTGCGGGACATGACCCCCGCGAACCCGATGGTTATGATTTTACGATTTCGGAACCGAACAACCAGCTGCGGACATGATCGACTACCTTCACCAGCCGCTCGTCTGGGAAGCGTTCGCGGTAGTGGTCACTGATACTTGCGTCACAATGCCCCATGATTCGCTTCGTCGCCAGGTAGTCTCCGCATTCATCCGCGATCGTTTGGAGCGTATGCCGTAGTGCATAGAAAGAAAGTCCTTCACGATACAGATTCAGCCCTTCCAGCAGCTTGCGGAATTCAGCAGTGATAGGCCCCGAATTGCGCCCGTCGACATGCCAGGGGCGTCCGCTTTGTGTGATGAATATCAGACCAGCGTTCTCGTCATCGACCGGCTTCTTGCGAGTCGGCAGATACTCGCGGATAGCCGCGATCGTCTCCGGCCACAACGGACATCTTCTAGCAATTCCAGTCTTCTGCCTCGGGAAATCCGCCCATCCGTTCACGAGGTCTATAGCCTTGATCGGTAGTGTTCCGCAATCTGCATTCCCATAGGCACAATTGAGCCCCAGATAGATCATTGCCCTCAGTTGGACGTCCGCGGCTTCGATGACCTTCCGCAGATCAGCCGGATCGTCAAACAGCTTACTGCCCTTGCTGTCACGCATTCTTCGAGTTGCTGGCTTAGCTGGACGTTTGAATGCACCGAACCTTACCGGCTGATTTGTGAGCCCATTTTCGAAAGCGAATATGAACACCGTACGTACGCGAGTTACCGCGCTGCCTAGTGCCGTCGGCCCCAGTCGCTCCGCCAACTCACGGCGATACGCGAGTAGATCCTCGATCCGAATCGCATCGACAGCGGTGTTCTTGCCCAGTGCCTTCAGGAGCCCCTCACACGTCGCCATGTAGTCGTTGAATGTTCGTTGCGTCAGTTCACCAATGGCTACCGCAGATCGCTTGTGTGTGAGGAACGTGTTACACAGCGTCTTGAGCGTTAGCCGTTGATCGTCTTTCGGTGGTGGTTCGCGTCCAGCTTCACGATCATCCTTGACGCGTAAATACTCTGCCAGGGCGGCATCTTTGTCGGCGCCAAAATAGTACCGATGCCCGTTGATCTTCTTGCACCACTGGCCCGTTGCAGCGTGTTGCCATAGTGGAAACCGTGGCTTCGCTTTCGACTTCGATTTCGACTTCGATCGCTTTGGGGATTTTGCCGCAGACTTGCGACGTGTAGAATTGGCCATGTTGGTCCTCGCTCGTGATAGGGTTCAGGATCGACTCGCCCGTTGTCGTCTCAATCGATAACGGGCATTTTCGTTTCCCTACTTTATCAGGTTCGGACCATTATGTGTAGTAACGGGTGTAGTACTTTGCCTGCCTTGTCGGCAAACCCTTGTTTTTATTGGGTTTCGTAAAGATTCGCGTCGTTGAACTGAGACGCTTGGCTGGGGGCCTATGCGGATTCATTGCCGGTTGGTCTCGACTTGGCACATTTTAGCGCGTGCCAAGGTGACTTTGCAACTCGACGCGGACAGAATCTCGGCAACACACGAGCGCCGGGGTTGTCGGTTGTGAGCTTTGTGGGAGCTCGGCCTTGACGTGCATCACCACCTCTCGCCGAATCGATCGTGAGTACTCACTTTCGGCGTTCGAAGATGGCTCATGCCCGCGATGGAAGCTGGCATGACTATCCATCATCCGCTCCCCACCATTCCATCCAGCGCGGATGGTCCGGGCCGTAAAACAACTCGCGCCAGGGCGGACGACGGGTGTGAGATTCCACAACTCGCTCACCATCCAAAGACGCCTGACCCCTTTGATTTGCCGCGATCCTGTGTTTTTTCCGGTGCAAAGATTCCGTGAATGTCAAATACCTGCTTTACACTTCGATTCGCAAGACGCAAAACGCGCGCCGTTATCGCAGCAAGTACTCGCGATCCTCGGAACCGTCGTCTTTGCCGCTGCCGATCAAGCGGATGTCCTGTTCATTTGTTGAACACCGACGGATAAATCCTTGGACAGTGAACAGGCGCGCGCTTTGCTCGGTTAACCGCTTAACGTCCGCGAGCAGCTTGTTCGCCGACGTAGCCGAAGTCGCCAGACTTTGGACGAATTGACAAATCCACACTCTTGGCGAGTTAGGCAATGGGGAGGAGTGTCCGTTGTTCTTTTTCTACTCAGTTCTGACATGTTGATATTGACGTGATTGAATTTGTGCTGAAACCGAGGCCGCCCTTTCGGCTTGATCTGACCGTCTGGACGTTACG
>CAUJKL010000467.1 GCA_963204995.1 Planctomycetota bacterium
GAATCCGCTGGCCGGTCGCGAGTTGAGCATCAATGCCCAGATGGCGGCCCTCGAATTGTCTTACGATCGCGATTGGGTTCGCTTTCGCAGTTCGCTGTTCTATTCCTCGGGTGACGACAACATCAACGACGGCCAAGGCAAGGGCTTCGACGCAATCTTTGACAATCCGAATTTTGCCGGAGGCGAGTTCAGTTACTGGCAGCGGCAGATGGTGCGGCTGTTCGGCGTGAATCTCGTGAATCGGCAGAGTCTGATCCCGAACCTGCGGTCGAGCAAATTCCAAGGGCAGACGAACTTTGTGAATCCGGGTCTGTGGCTGGTGAATGCTGGCATGGACGCGGATATTACTCCGCGACTCAAGCTGATCGGGAACGCGAATCTGCTCTGGTTCAACCAGACGGAGGTGCTGGAGCAATTCGTCTTTCAAAGCAACATACGCAACTTCATCGGTGTCGATTTAAGCCTCGGCGCGGAGTATCGGCCTTATCACAACAACAATATCATCTTGGTCAGTGGCATCTCAGGGCTGATCCCCGGCGACGGATTCAAGGATCTCTACAATCCGATCGTTGGGAATGTCGATGGACTCGCAGCCGGTTTTCTCGATATCATCCTGACTTACTAAGTAATGAGGGATTGCCACGAGAAACACAAAGGAGCACAAAAAGGCAAGGACCGCACTTATTTGTGTTTTTGTGTCTTTGTGCGATTTTCGTGGCAAAGGAACCCACCGTTCCAAGCAAGGATGTGGCGAGAGTGGATCCAAGACTAAGGCGAAAACGCCACTTCTGGTTGGCTTGCGCGGCAGCGTTAAGCGTGTTTTCACTCGCGGCAAGCCTACCGGCACATCAACCTGAACCGCTTCCCGCTGCTGCTAGCGTTGACCCGTTTCCGATCCCGGCTGAACTTCAAGGCTTCGATCTCCGGCGACAGACTCGCGAACAAGCCTTGGCCAAGAGCCACGGATGTGTGCAGTGCCACGCCGGTGCCAAGGACATGCACAACAAGCCGAGCGTACACTTGGGCTGTTGCGATTGTCACGGCGGGAACCCGGATGGCACAACGATCCAGTCGGCACACGTGGCCGCTGCTTTTCCAGAAGCCTGGCGCACTTCGGCCAATCCCGTTCGTTCTTACACATTGTTGAATCACGAGGACCCGGAGTTCATCCGCTTCGTGAATCCAGGCGACTTGCGAGTTGCACACATCAGTTGCGGCCAATGCCATCCCAACGAGACGCTGGCCGTTAAGAAGAGCATGATGACGCACGGTTGCATGTTGTGGGGTGCCGCGCTCTACAACAACGGGTCGATCCCCAAGAAGTGGCCGCGATATGGCGAGAGCTACAGCATGAACGGCGTGCCGCAGCGATTGCAAACCGTGCCGCCGCCTACGTACGAAGAGATGATGCAGAAGGGGATCGTGCCCTTCCTTGATCCGCTGCCGAGATTCGAGATCACTCAGCCCGGCAATATCCTGCGCATCTTTGAACGCGGCGGGCGTTTTCGGCCAGAGATCGGCATCCCCGAGCGACTGGAAGAACCGGGCCGTCCGCGCGAGCGACTAAGCGATCGCGGCCTCGGCACTCAAAATAGAACCGACCCTGTCTTCATCGGGCTGCAAAAGACTCGCTTGCTCGACCCCACCTTAAACTTCCTCGGCACGAACGATCATCCGGGCGACTACCGTTCGAGCGGCTGTACGGCCTGCCACGTTGTGTATGCCAACGATCGCTCGCGCGTGCATTCAGGGCCCTACTCGCGCTTCGGCAATCGCGGTACAAGCCACTCGACCGATCCGACGATCTCGCAGCATGAGTCGGGACATCCAATCGAGCACAAGTTCACACTGCAAATTCCGACCAGCCAATGCATCGTCTGTCATGTGCATCCTGGCACGAACGTGATGAACAGCTATCTCGGTTTCATGTGGTGGGACAACGAGACCGACGGCGAGTTGATGTATCCACATGAGCAACACAATCCGACGGCCGAAGAGTTGATCCAAAGCCAGATGTCGAATCCCGATGAGGCCGCAGCGCGCGGCTTATGGTCCGATCCTGAGTTCTTAGCAAATGTCAGTGACCTCAACCCGCAAGCACGTCACACCCAGTTCGCCGATTTTCACGGACACGGCTGGGTCTTTCGTGCTGTCTTCAAAAAAGATCGCCAAGGCAACATGCTCGACTATCGCGGCGAGATCGTCCAAGACACATCCACTGCCAACCTCGAAGCCGCTGTCCGTCCGCCCACCGAACAGGAGCAGCAAACGGGCAAGCAACAACCTGACACGCCAGTTCACTTGATGGACATTCATCTCGAACGCGGCATGCACTGTATCGATTGCCACTTCAATCAAGACGTTCACGGCAACACCAAACTGTACGGAGAAGTCCGCGCGGCGATCGAGATCACCTGCGAAGATTGTCACGGCGACGCGACCGAGAGCGTCCCGCAGCGGATCTATTCGGGCCGTGGCATGCTGACCAGCGGTCCTGCCGCGCCGGAGCGTGGCACGAACCTGCTGTTGATGCGAACGCCGTTCGGCAAACCACGTTTTGAAGTGCGTGGCAAGCGGCTGTATCAGAATTCGATGGTCGAGAAAGATCTTTCCTGGGAAGTCGTTCAAACCGCGGCCACGATCGACCCAAACGATAAAGAGAACTACAACGTCTTGTCGCACATGGCGAAGACCGTGGGCATGGGAAGCGATGGCCAGCTGGAATGGGGCGGCGACCCGCGACGAACGGCTTGTGCCCATAACGGCACGACGATGAGTTGCATCGCCTGTCATTCGTCTTGGAACCCGAGCTGCTTCGGCTGCCATCTGCCGCAGAAGGCCAATCAGAAAATGCCTTCGCTTCACAACCTGGGCGACGTGACTCGCAACTATGTCTCGTACAACTTTCAGACGCTGCGCGACGATGTGTTCATGTTGGCGAAAGATGGCAACGTCACGGGCAATCGCATCGGCCCGGCACGTTCGTCCTGCGCGATTCACGTCAGCTCTTACAACCAGAATCGCGAGAACATTTATACGCAGCAGCAGACAATTTCGGCCGAAGGATTGAGCGGCATCGCCTTCAGCACGAACGTGCCTCACACCGTTCGCGGCGGTCCACCCGAGAGTCATCGCACCGGCAAGTACTTGCCCGGCACAACCGAGACGAAAATGTGCAGCGACTGTCACATCTCGAAGAACGATGACAACAACGCCATCATGTCGCAACTGCTGATGCAAGGAACCGGCTATACGAACTTCATCGGTCGCTACTGCTGGGTCGCGGCGGGCGAGCATGGTTTTGAAGCGGTCGTCGTCACCGAGCAGGACGAGCCGCAGGCCGTGATCGGCAGCAATCTGCACCGGCTCGCGTTCCCCGATTACTTCCGCGAGCATTTAGAGAACGACGGGTTTCTCAAACACGCTCACGAGCATCCAGGCAAAGACATTCTCGACAGCATCGTACACCCCTTCCGAAAACCCGAGGTGCTCCAAGTGCAAGCGCGAGGCGAGTACCTGTACGCCGCTTGCGGAACGGGAGGACTGCGCGTGTTTGACATCGCCTTCATCGACGACAAGGCCTTCTCCGAACGCATCACGACCGCTCCCGTGTCGCCTGTCGGGCAGAAGTTCTATGTCAAGACAAAATACGCCACGGCGGTAGCGGCCCCGACGACAACCGCTCCTGATCCAACACGGACGCATTCCGCGGAGAACGCCGAGCAATCCGTCCACAGTCTGTACGCGCACCTGTACGTTACCGACAAGTACGAAGGATTGATCCTGGTCGGTGCGGCCACGTTGTTAGATGGCGATCCGCTAAACAATTTTCTCGAACGCGAGCTGACGTTCAATCCGGGCGGTTTGCTAGACGGAGCTAACAACATCACGATCGTTGGAACCTACGCTTACATCTGTTGTGAGGCAGGTCTTGTCGTCGTGGCGCTCGAAGATCCGATGAATCCGGAAGTGACCGCCGTGCTCGGCCATGACGTCGTTGTCGAGCCGCATGCTGTTGCGGCCCAGTTCCGCTATGCCTTCGTCTGCGACGAGGAAGGCATCAAAGTGTTGGACATCACGCAGTTGCACGAACCTCGACTCGTTGCTACCTTCGAACTGCACGACGCTCACAACATTTATCTCGCGCGCACTTACGCTTACGTCGCCGCCGGGGCGCAAGGTCTCGTGATTCTCGACATCACCAACCCCGAGCAGCCAAAGCTCGATCAGATCTTCGACGCCGATGGCTGCATCAATGACTTGCACGATGTGCAGCTGGGCATTACTTACGTCAGCGAGTTTGCTTATCTAGCGGACGGCGAGAACGGACTGCGGGTCGTGCAACTCACTTCCGCCGAAACACCGGGCAACGACGGCTTCAGCCCCCGTCCGACTCCACAACTTGTAGCGAGCTATAAACTCCCGAAGGAAGGCCACGCGCTGGCCATCTCGCGCGGCATCGATCGCGATCGAGCCGTCGACGAATCGGGCAATCAGATCTCCGTCTTCGGTCGGGTCGGCGCCCGCCCCATGAATCGCGAGGAACAACAGAAGCTGTACTCGCGCGACGGCCGCGTGTGGCGAGTCAGTGACAATCCGTTCGATTCCAGCTATCGCTTTCCGCCGCATTTGCGTCAAGTCGCTCCACATTCGGAATGACGCGTCCAGCCAGCCCATTGTTTCTCGTTTCACTAGCAACGGTAGTGACGATATCTATAGATCTATAGGTTGGACGCCTCGTCCGACCACGAAACCGGCTGAAACATCGGACGGACGAGGCGTCTGTCCTACGACGGCTACTCATTCGGCGAGCTGCGTGGCCTTCATTAACTCGACCACTTTGTCTTCATCGACTTCGACGCCCAGCCCCGGCCCTGTGGGGACTTCCGCGCAACCGTCTTCGATCTTGATTGGAGTTTTCAAGACATCTGCGGTAAGAAATTGTGGCCCATTCAGTGCCGCTGGCTTGGCGAGGCCGAATGCTCCGTAGAGGCCCAAGGTTGCTGCAAAGGAAATGTCGGGATCGGTCAGGCCGCTGCCGAGCCACATCAGACCAGCCTGCTCGATCAGCTCGATTTGACGTTTGGCCGACACGAGCCCGCCACATCGCGAAGGCTTCATTGCCATCCCGTCGATCATCTTCAGGCGAATGAACTCTTCCAATTCAACTGGCGAGACCACGCCTTCGTCCATCAGAATCGGCAGCGCGCCCTGTCGCTTGAGGGCCTGATAGCCGCTGATACGATTCGGTTTGAGTGGAGCTTCCAGCACATCGACGCCAACGTCGGCCAGCTTGGGAGCCGCTTGCAAAGCCGTCTCTGGATCATAGCCACCGTTGGCATCTGCCCACAAGAAACCGTCCGGCACGCGGCGACGAACCAAGCGCGCCAATTCGACATCCACCTTGGGATCGGGAGCCACCTTGATATTGAAGTTGCGATAACCGCGTTGCCAACCGGCTTCGATCAACGCTTCGGTCTCGCTCAACTCTTTGGGATTCACCGTCCAACTCAGCGTCAAAGGCCCGCCACGTTCTCGGCCCCACAGCTGAGACAACGACTTTCCGGTCAACTTGCCCATCAGATCGTGAAGGGCGAGATCGAGTCCGGCCCGCGAAATAGGCATGCCCGTCGAGAACCCCGGTGCCAACGCGCCGTCCAACGCTCGCTGTGCGCCGTCCATATCCAACGGATCGCGACCGATCAGGGCCGGTGCAAAAAAGTCGCGCAGCACGATCGTCGAAGTATCCAGCGTCTCGTAACTCCAAGTGGGAATCGGAACACTTTGGCCCCAGCCCACGACGCCATTATCGGCGGTGATCTTGACGATTACCGCTGCCCGGCCGTGTGCCCCGCGCGGACCCGAGAAAAACTTGAAGTGCCCCGTCAAAGGATACCGAAGTGGAAACACGTCGATGCGATCGATTTTCACGGTGGACTCCGCGTGGCTAGTCGTGGCTGACTGCAAGAACAAGGCCGTGGCCGCCGAGGTCATTAGAAAGTGCCGACGATTGGGTTGGTCTGAGCGCTGGTGCATGGTGAAACTCTTAACTGGTAGATGTTGGGAGTGCGACGACCTGTCGCCGCTTTCCCATTTTCGCGGCGCAACAACGTCACGATTCCTCTCGCACCTCCAAACGAACAGCGGCTCCGCCGCGAACCAAAGCTATGACAAGTCATAGCAGTCCAAATATCTTATGCCGCAACGCTGGCGGTACAACGAGACAATTCCAAATTGCGACTCCGTTAGACGGTGTCGGGCAACTGATACGGCGAGCGTCGCTCGCGGTCCAACAGCCGATTAGCCTCATCGTCACCGACAAAGGTTTCCTGCTGGGGATCCCATTGGAGCTTCCGGCCCACCCAACGAGCAATATTTCCCAAGTGGCAAACCGTCGCGGAGCGATGGCCAATCTCGACATCGGCGA
>CAUJKL010000468.1 GCA_963204995.1 Planctomycetota bacterium
GTCGAGTGGATGCATCCGCTTGAAGGCACGATCGCGCCGGGCGAAGTCATCGCCGGCGGGGCCAAGCGCCAGTTCAAAGCTCCCTTCGCCGGCGACGCAGTGCTTTACCTCGCAACCAGGAAACAAGACCTATGAAAATGAAATGGACTCACCTCATTCGGACTGGCGGCTGGTGCGGTATTGTCGTGAGCGCGTCATTGCTGGCGGGCGCTGTCGAACCAAACACTCTCAGCAAAGCGGAGAAGCAGGCACCGAAAGAAGTGCGGCTTCACTGGGAGCCGCTCTACGAGCCAGGCTGCGGAGGCTGGATCACGGGGGTGGCTGTCAGCCCGCACGATCCGCAGCGCGTTCTGGTGGGCGGCGACGTGATGGGCGTCGGCGTGAGCGAAGACGGCGGCGACTCGTGGCAGCCCACTTTCGGCTTCAGCATGTGGGAGATCAACGACTTCACGTTCCATCCGACCGATCCGCTGGTGATCTGGGTCGGCACCCTGGGCGGACCCTACGTCAGCCTGGACGGCGGACACCATTGGCAGAGCCGGCGGACGGGCTTCCCACCGCCGGGCGATACCTACTTCAGCGCCCCCATCGAGAAGATCCTTTTCTGGCCTGGCGACAGCACCAGGTTGCTTGCCTTCGGCGGCTCGCACCGCGGCCTGAGTGCGTTGGGAAAGCCGCTGTGGGGGGCCGTCTGGGAAAGCCTGGATAGCGGAACCAGTTGGCGGCAAGTCGCGACCGTCGCGGATGGGTCGTTCGCCGCCAACATCGTGTCGGCCTTGTTCGCAGGCGGTCAGGCCGAAACGTTGTACGTCGCCGCGCGTGGGAAGGGCGTGTATCTCAGCACCGATGGCGGCCGGACCTGGGTGGCGCGCAAGCAAGGCTTGCCGGACACCACCGGCATCGGCCGGCTCGTCGCGCATCCCACTCGCAAGGACATCTTGTGGGTCTCCCTCGGTTCGTATCGGGTGCCGGGCAAGGACGAGCATCAGCCCGGCGGCGTCTACAAAACTACCGATGGAGGCAGCCGTTGGGAACCTGCCTCAAACGGCCTGAAGCTCCAAGGGGATCAGGAAGGCCGCCAACCCTCCAGCTACAAGGCGCTGGGCGTGGCACCCACCAACCCCGACCTGCTTCTGACCTGCGACTGGCCGTCGTGGGGACGCTACGACTACCGGGACGTGGACGGCCGCAACGAGATCCTGTGGGGACCGACGACGTTCAAGAGCACCGATGGCACCGCCAGCTGGCGGCCAGTGCTGAAATATCGCACCGAAGAACAGGGTCGCGACACTGCCTACTTCTGCTTTGACAACACGGTCTTCGAGTTCGACCCGCACACCGCCGATCGCGCGTTTCTCGGTTCGACCATGTGTCTGCTTCGCACCCAGGACGCCGGCAAGACTTGGACCGACGCTACGAGTTACCGGCCGGACGCGAACCGTCGCGATGCCTGGCGCGGCCGCGGCTTCTCGGGACTGTGCAGCTCCCAATTCGCTTTCCATCCTCACGATCCCCAACACACCGTGCTCCTGGGGCTCGATGACGCCTTCTGGCAGAGCCGGGACGGTCTCCGGTCGTGGCAGCGAGTCCCAGCAGTGGGCTCTTCCAACCATGCGAGAACCGCCAACGACATCACTTTCGCGGGCGAGGGCGGTGGCGTGATCTACGTGCTTCTCAGCCAGTTCAACTTTCCCTTCACCGGCATCGCCCGGTCAACGGACAACGGGCGGACTTGGACCGACCTCTATGGTGCCGCACGCGGCCTCCCGGAGCGGAGTCAGCAGCCCCAAGGCACGCCGCTGGATCAAGCGATCGGCATCTACGCCTTGCCCGACCAGCCGGAGCAGGTCTGGGCGACGATCGGCGGCCAGCTCTATCACTCCACGGACTCTGGCGAGCACTGGAGCGTCATCCATGATGGCCCTGGCCTGCTGTGGATCGCGCCGGTGCCCGGCCAGCCGCGCAGCTTCTACGTTTCCAGCGGAGAGGGCATCTACTTCACGGAAGATGGGGCGAAGTTCACCTTGCTGCCGGGCAGTCCGCGCATCAATCGCTGGATGCCGGGCCGCCTGGCGGTGGATACCTCGAAACCGCACCGGCTCTATCTGGCCCAGTACGCGGACACGCCGGGCAAAGGGGGACTGTGGCGTTGGGCGGACGGCGTCTGGACCAAGCTCATGGACCAGCTCGGCGTCGTTGGCGTGGCCGTCGATCCGACCGATCCGAGCCGGGTCGCCGTAGCGACTACCGACGTGCCGATCCGCGATGTGACGATCGCCAGCGGGGTGTGGCTCTCTGACGACGCGGGCGTGAGCTGGTCGCAGCAGAACAATGGTCTGCCCTGTCTGCGCGGGAAGGTCCTCGCGATCAACCCGCACGACCCGGAGCAATTGATCTTCGGCTCCGAGGGACGTGGCTACTTCGTCGCCCGCTGGCCGAAACGATGAGTAGCCGCCCGACGAAGGAGGTCCATGTCGTGTACCAGTTCGACGTGGCCGACACGCGAGGCTAAACCTCCGCCGCACGCCGAGGCTGTGATTTTATTGGGTGGGATAGGCTTCCAGCCTGTCAGAAATACGGGGAAAATGACAGGCTGGAAGCCTATCCCACGGTTTTTTCACAACCTCTCCGTGTTGCGGGCCGGAAAGGCCCCGATGTGTCAGCAGGCCGCACACAGTATTCGAAGCAAGAGAGGAGACAACCATGACAAAGCAGCTATCTGTGTTGAAACTCAGGACTGCCATCCTGGTGCTGGGCGTGATCTTTATGATATGGCCCGCGCCGACCTCGCCCGCCCTCGCACAACCTCCCGCGAAGAGAGCGGCTGGGCCGCTCCGCGTCCATCCGACCAATTCGCGCTACTTCACCGACGGCACGAAAGACCCGGACGGCTCGCTGAAAGCGGTCTATCTGACCGGCTCGCACACCTGGAACAGCTTACAAGACGGCGCTTTCTTCACTGCGGAGGCCGCCGATCCTCCGCCTGCCTTTGACTTCGGGGGCTACCTGGACTTCCTGCAGCGCCACAACCACAACTTTGTCAGGTTATGGAGGTTCGAACTCCCCAAGTTCCACTACTGGCTTGACACGGACTCTTCGGCTCTGCGAGGTCCGAACAGCCGAATGGGTATCCAGTTCTCGCAGCCTCATCCCTGGGCGCGTAGGGGCCCAGGCACCGCCCCAGACGGGAAACTCAAGTTCGACCTGAGACAGTTCGATCCGGCATACTTTGACCGTTTACACTCACGGGTTATCGCCGCCCGGGAGCGCGGCATCTATGTCTCCGTGATGCTCTTCGAGGGCGGATCACTGCGGGGAGCCAAGCCGTCGTGCTGGGACGCGCATCCTTTCAATAGCCGCAACAACATCAACGAGATCGAAGGGGACGCCAACCGCGATGGAGCCGGCGTGGAGGTACACTCGCTGCTCGTTCCGGCCGTCACAGAGTTTCAGAAGGCGTACATTCGCCATGTGGTGGACACCGTCAACGATCTGGACAACGTGCTTTACGAAGTCGGCAACGAATTCGCATTCTCCGAGGCCAATACGCAGTGGCAGTACTGGGTGGTGAAGTACGTCAAAGAGTACGAAGCGACGAAGCCCAGGCAACATCCGGTAGGAATGGTGTGCCCAATGCATTACCCCTGGAAGCGGAGTGTTCCGGACGACCTTCGTAACGCAGCATTGTTCGCTGGGCCAGCCGATTGGGTGTCGCCAGGCGGCTTCGCAGGAAGCGGATACCTCGACGGCGTAACCGTCCCTGTGGCCGATGGCAGGAAGGTAATCCTGTACGACACGGACCATATCTGGGGTAACGGGGGAGACCGGGCTTGGGTGTGGAAGGCATTCGTCAGGGGCCACAACCCCCTTTTCATGGACACCCTCCCAGAGATCACGGAACACGTGCTGAAGTATGCGCAGGCACCTGAAATTCGGACGGCCATGGGCCACACGCGGGCCTACGCCAACAGGATGAACCTGGCGGCGATGACACCCCGCACTGACTTGGCTTCCACCCAGTATTGCCTGGCGAACCCGGGTAAGGAGTATCTGGTTTACCTGCCGGACGGCGGGGCGGTGACGGTGGACTTGTCTCAAGGCGAGGGGATTTTTGAACTGGAGTGGTTCAATCCCCGCACGGGCACTGTCACGAACGGCGGGCCGGTGGAAGGCGGCGCGAAAGCCGTTCTTAAGACCCCCTTCGAGGGCGACGCGGTAGTTTACCTCTTAACAAAAGAAGGAGAGAAGCGATGAGTGACAAAATGAGTCGGCGAAAATTCGTAGCGGCTGCCACTGCAGTGACCTGCTTTGCATCGCACGTGAGCGGCGGCGACGACAGCAAAGAAGGGAGCCAAAGCACGAGTTCGTTGGCGCGCATCATTACGACCTGCCAAAATGGTCGGGGACACGCGACGGTCGCAGGGAATCGCGAGTACATGCTGGCCCTGTTCGACCGGGCGCTGCGGCAGAAACCCGACCTGTTCTGCACCCCGGAGGCCTTCACAGGCGTGGGAATCTCCAAGGAGGCGCGCGGGGAGTTGTTCGAGCCCGTGCCCGGCCCGACGACCGATGCCTTCGTGCAACGGGCCAAGGCGCATCGCTGCTACGTGATCTGCTCGATCCCGACGCTGCGCGAGGGAAAGCGGTGGAACTCGGCCGTGGTCATCGATCGAACGGGCAGCATTCAGGGAGTCTACGACAAGATCCACCCGGTGACCGCCACGAACGACTACACGCTGTTCGAGGCGACCCACGAGGGTGGATTATCTGCTCCGAAAGACGAGCCGCCCGTGTTCGACCTGGACTTCGGGCGGGTGGGGATCCAGATCTGTTTTGACGCAGGGTTCCCCGAGACTTGGGAGGCGCTGGCGCGCCAGGGCGTCAAGGCGGTGTTCTTTCCGTCGGCCTACGACGGCGGGTTTCCCATGCAGGCCTATGCTTGCCTACACCATTATTACGTCATCACTTCGGTGCGCACGGCACGGTCGCGGATCATCAACCCCTGCGGGCGCGTGCTCGCCGAGACGGACGAGCGCTTAGACTTGGCGATTCACGACCTGAACCTCGACTTCGCGGTCTGCCATTATGACTTCAATTGGGGCATCCCGGATCGGATCATGGACGCCTATCCGGGGCGCGTGAAGATCACATCCTACCGAGACGATGCGCACTTTATCGTCGAGCCCACCGATCCCGCCCTGACGACGGAGCAGTTGCGCGCGGAGTTCGGGTTCGAGCCGGCGTCCCAGTATTATGAGCGGCATCGGGAAGCGCACGCGGCCATGCGGGCCGGGAAGACCCCGATGCCTCAGCAGGCCGCACACGGCAAGCGGGGACAGTACTCGAAGTAAGAGAGAAGAGAACCATGACAAAGCAGCTATCTCTGTTAATACGCAGGACTTCCATCCTGGCGCTGGGTGTGATGCTCGTCGGATTGTCCGCATCGAGATCGCCCGCACGGGCGGCTTCGAGCGACTCGCCCTTCCCCGTTCGCGTCTCGATGAACGGCCGCTACTTGGAAGATGCAAATGGCAAGCCGTTTCTACTCCACGGGGATACCGCGTGGTCCGTGATCGTGCAACTCACGAAAGAGGAGGCGGAGGAGTACCTGGAGGACCGTCGCCAGAAGGGATTTAACGCGATCCTCGTGAACCTCACGTATGTCAACGAGGCCTACTACGAAGACACCAGGTTGGTGCCGGGTGCCGGGACGCCAGCCTTGCTCCGCGCTCAGGCCTATTGGGCGCTGCTTTCCGGTGCGGCCGGCCATCTGTTCGGCAGTGATCGTGTCTGGGCGTTCGGCGCTCACGTTGACGGGAAGCCAGACGCACCGCAGTACGACTGGCGCGCCGGGATGGAATCCCAAGGCTCCCGTGACATGGTGCATGTCAAGCGGCTCTTCGAGAGCCGGGCATGGCACGAGCTGGTGCCGGACCAGGACCACACCGTGGTCACCAATGGGTACGGGACGTTCGAGGAAGACGATCGGAAACCAGGGGGCGACTATGTGACGGCGGCGCGCACGGGCGACGGGAGTCTCGTGATGGCCTACGTGCCCTCGACGGGGACCGAGTCGCGGACGATCACCGTGAACATGACCAGCCTCAGCGGGGCGGCCAATGCCCGTTGGTACAACCCGACGAGCGGGAAGTTCAGCGGGATCCCTGGTTCTCCCTTGGCGAACAGCGGTTCGCGTGAGTTCACCACCCCCGGCGACAACGGGACGGGCACGAACGACTGGGTGCTCGTGCTCGAGACCCGGGCCGCCGACTGAGCAAGCGGAACCGTCCATACGATAAAGGGATGATGATGAAAGCAAACTGGATCGTGGTGACGGGTCTCCTGTGCGGTCACCCGCCGTCAAGACGTGCGATACAATACGAACAAGCCAGGCCGTCAATGTTACCAACGCAAGGATTCGACATGAGCATTCACAACAGAGTTTCCGTTACCTTTGGGCTTCTCCGGCCGTGTCTTTTGACTGTGGTCGTCCTGAGCACCTTCTTGTCGCATCGATGGATGCCAGCCTCGGCGGGTGAAACGGTGTGGGAACCTGCGGCATCCCGCAGTGTGGCATGTCTCTTCGATGCCGAAGAAGAACGTACGCACGCATAATTCCGTCTATCGCATCCTCCAAGCCCACACACGAAAAACATCGAGGCAGCACGCCAGGTCGCCATGACCAAGATGTTTACAGCACTGGTCTCGCCGCCCGCTGTCCCTGGAGCGACTTCCAACGACAGTTCCAGCTCAACTCTGCAAGGCTCATCACGACGGAGCGTGATGGCTTCTTTGTTGGCCTACGCCAGCACGCCGTTCACAACCTTCCCATGCACATCCGTCAGCCGATACCGGCGTCCTTGATGTTTGAACGTCAAGCGTTCATGGTCGATGCCGAGCAGATGTAACACCGTGGCTTGGAAGTCATGAACGTGGACAGGATCTTTGGCGACGTTCATGGCGAGCTCGTCCGATTCGCCGTAGGTGATCCCGCTCTTGATGCCGCCGCCGGCCATCCAGAGCGTGAAAGCGTACGGATGATGATCGCGGCCCCAGCGTGGTCGATTGTTGATGTCACCTTGAATGAATGGTGTGCGGCCGAATTCGCCGCCCCAGATGACAAGCGTATCTTCCAGCATGCCGCGCTGTTTCAAATCGCGTACCAAGGCGGCGGAGGGTTGGTCTGTGTCGCGGCATTGATTGTACAACTCGGTGGTGAGGCTGTTGTGTTGGTCCCAGCCGGCATGCATCAATTGGACGAAGGGCACACCTCGTTCGGCCAATCGTCGTGCCATCAGGCAGTTGTAAGCGAACGTCCCGCGTTCTCGCACACTGGGCCCATACATGTCTAAGATGTGAGCCGGTTCCTGGGAGATGTCAGTCAGCTCCGGAACGCTGGCCTGCATCTTGTAAGCCATTTCGTACTGCGAGATTCGCGTCGTGATCTCGGGGTCGCCGAGTTCTTGGTATTGCATCTCGTTGAGCTTGGCCAGATCGTCGAGCAAGCCACGACGCACTTCGCGAGTCATGCCGTCGGGGCTCGATAAATAGAGAACAGGATCACCGCCGCCACGAAACTTCACGCCTTGAAACCGCGACGGCAAGAAGCCACTGCCCCAGTAGAAGTCGTAGAAGATCTGCCCGCACGAAGTGTCTTTGCTGATCGACGTCATGACGGTGAACGCGGGAAGTTCGTCTGTCGCGCTGCCCAATCCGTAGGTTAACCAAGCTCCGAAGGTCGGCCGACCGGGCATTTCCGAACCGGTCAGGAAGAAGGTGATCGCCGGGGCATGGTTCACCGCTTCCGTGTGCATGCTCTTGATGAAGCACAAGTCGTCGGCGACGCCGGCCGTGTGCGGCATGAAGTCGCTGACCCACGCCCCGCTCTCGCCGTACTGACGAAAAGGTTCGACCGGTGCCAACATTAACTTGCCCGTCGGGTTCCCAGTCATCGTACTGAATCGCTTACCCGCGAAGTACGAATCGGGAACCGGCTGACCGTGCATCGCCTTTAACGCTGGCTTAAAGTCAAACAAATCGGCATGCGTCGGCGCGCCGTTCATGAACAGATAAATGACTCGCTTGGCCTTCGGAGCAAAGTGAGGAACTGTCGGCAGCCCGCCGAATCGTTCCGCGCTGGCGTAGCTGTTTGCCACTGCGGCATCACGATTCAGCAGCGAAACCACAGCCGCTGTGCCGACCCCAACGGCGCTGCGACCGAAGAATTGGCGGCGAGTTTGAAGTGCCTGTTGATGCGTAATCGGGTCCATAGCTATCTCTTCAGTCGGTTTAATCGTTGCGCAATGGCAATCGCGCTGCGGAACACGCGTTCGGATTCAGTTGTTTCCACGCCCGATAGAGCTGAGCAAGCTTTTGCATGCGGCCTGCCACGGCTTCCGGCGACATATCGTTCGACCAGCCACGGCTCGCACGCTTTGTTTCGTTCGTTGTGTTAGTCGACTTCATCTTGCAACATTTCGATATCTAAGCGGTCTTTCGTACGATCCGATCGCGATTTCATCTCTATGATCGCATCTTTTGATAGCACGGCGATCTCGTCATCTCCTAGCGAAATCCTCTCGCGATTAGCAAAGAGTCGATTGGTATCCGAGTCGGCTTCCAACAGATCGAGCGTGAGAAACTCTTGCCTCTCGATCTTCGTGAGTCGGAACAGTCGATCGATCCCCAAATCATTCTTCGGCAAAGGAACCCAACCTTCCTGCATATCAAAGCCAACACTGGCGGCCAATTCAATTGCCTTGTCCATGGCGGGCTTCGGAACGACGATGTCGATGTCCACGGTCAGCCGCGGCCGACCATGGATCGTAACCGCCAAGCCGCCACATACGGCGTAGGCGATCTGTGCCCGCTCAAATGTTCTCGCAAGATTTAACAGCTCGTCAACGATTTCCATGCTCGCCTGCTCACGGTCGTCCTAGGTGTGTGGGTTCTGCGGGAACTACTTCGTCAAAGCCTCATCCAGATTCAGAATCAAAGAGCACAACCCCGTATAGGCAGCGTGCTCGATCACATCGAGCGCTTCGTCGCGCGGCGATTCGCCGATGGACAGCAGCTTCGCAGCATCTTCAGGAGCCTGTCGGTAATGTTGTTCGAGAGTGTTTAACCGATTCGCGAGGAGCTCTATCTCAGCGGGATGAGGGGATCTGGAAGTTGCCAGGCGAAATGCGGTTTCGATGCGTCGAACGGTAAGGGGGCGGGGGGCATTTTCGGAGGTAGGCGTTTCCATTGGCGAATCGTTCGGTCGAAAGAGACTCCCGCCCCCGTCGTCCTGTAACACACGTTGGGCCATCGCGCGGGCTGCTTCGACGTAGGTAATGTCGTTCAGCGTCGTTAAGGCGTGTAGTGGCGTATTGGTTCGCGCTTCTTTCACCGAACAAGTCTGACGCTTCGCCGCATCGAAGAAGACGGTGGGCCCCACGATCCGACGCCAGAACGTGTACAGGCTCCGTCGGTACAAGTCCTCGCCATGCCCCTGATCGTATTTCTTATTGCCAAAGGTCGCCTCGGCCCACACTCCGCTGGGTTGATAAGGATTCACCGACGGCCCACTCGATTTGTTCACCAACAAACCGCTGGCCGCGAGTGAGTGGTCGCGGATCATCCAAGATGGCATGCGGAAACGTGGGCCGCGAGCGAGAAGTCGGTTCTCCGGATCGAACTCGAATAACTCCGCCGAAACGCGAGCCGATTGCTGATAAGTCGCGCTCATCACGATCGACTTGTTCAGCCGCTTGACGTCCCAGCCACCGGCGATAAAGTCGGCGGCGAGCCAATCTAGCAACTCCGGGTGAGTCGGCCGCTCGCCTTGTGCGCCGAAGTCTTCAGCCGTCTTGACCAGCCCCGTGCCAAAGAACATTTGCCAAAAGCGGTTGACCGTGACGCGAGCCGCCAGTGGATTGGATGGGTCGACCAGCCAGCGGGCCAACGCTAGGCGATTCTTGGGGGCGTCGGCCGGGAGCGAGCCGAAAATCGCGGGAAGGTTGGCCGACACTTCTTCGCCCGTTTGGTTGTACAAGCCTTTGTCGAGCATAAAAGTCTGCCGCGACTTCTCCATGTCCTGCATGATCATCACGCGCGCGATCGATTTGTCCACGCGATCGCGTTGTTCGATCGCCTCGCGCAGTTGCTTCAGCTGTGCCGCGTATTCCGGCGTTGTCTTTTCAAAGTGCTTCTCGATCGCGGAGAGCTGTTCTGCGTTTCGAGAAGCAGCTTTTTGATGCAACGCCTTTTTAACTTCCTCGGGAAGTTGCGACGTCTGTTCGGATGCAGCAACTGGCTCGCCTGCCGGGCGCGGGAACAACGAGTTCTCGGTGGCTTCGATGGCTGCCGCTGAAGTTCCGATCACCGCCGCCAGTTCCGCGAGCCGCGCTCGCTCTTGGTCGCTGGGAGCTTCGATTACCGGAGCCGTTTGCGGATCGCCTCCGCCGCCAGTGACGGGTGTCTGATCGAAGAAGGCGAACAGCTGGTAGTACTCGCGGCGCGTGAGCGGATCAAACTTGTGGTCGTGGCAGCGGGAACATTGCAGCGTCAGTCCCATCCAGACGGTGCCCACTGTCTCCATTTGATCGAAGATGTACTCGATGCGATTCTCTTCGGCGATACGCCCTCCTTCGCCATTGATCATGTGGTTGCGGCAAAAACCCGTCGCCAACTTTTGCTCGAAGGTTGCATCCGGCAACAAGTCGCCCGCGATTTGCCAGACCGTAAACTCGTCGAAGGGCAGGTTGTCGTTAAACGCTCGTACCACCCAATCTCGCCACGGCCACATGGTTCGCTCGCGATCGCCTTGATAACCGTTGGTGTCCGCGTAGCGAGCTACATCGAGCCAGTCCCACGCCATGCGCTCGCCATAATTGCGCGAAGCGAGCAGCCGATCGACGACGCTTTCATAAGCGTCGTCGGAATCGTCGGCCAGAAACGCGTCGATCTCGCCGAGCGTTGGAGGCAGCCCAGTCAGGTCGAGGGTCACGCGGCGGATCAAGCGTTCTTTGGTTGCAGGCGGGGATGGCGTGAGAGATTCACGGCGCAACCGTTCAAGAACGTAGTGATCAATTTCGTTGCGAGGTTTGTAGCTGGAAGGCTCCTCTACGGCGAGCATGGGAACGGGCGGCGCAACGATGGGTTGAAAGGACCAATGCCCTCCCCAAGCCGCGCCGGACTCGACCCAATTCCGCAAGAGTTTCATTTGTGCTTGGGTCAGGGATCGTTGTGAATCCGGTGGTGGCATCTTCTCATCCGGATCATCGGTGAAGACCCGCCGAATCAACTCGCTTGCCTCGGGCTTGCTCGGCGAGACAACGGACACGTCGCCCAGCGTTCGGAAGAGCCCGTCGCGGGTATCCAACCGTAAGT
>CAUJKL010000469.1 GCA_963204995.1 Planctomycetota bacterium
GCCGTCCAAGAACAACGTCGACTTGTCATACTTCCCATCGCCGCTGGTGTCTTGCAAATAGCGAACGCGCCCGCCCGCCTTGCCGTTTCCATCCATGCCGCTGGGATAATCGGCCATTTCGACAACCCACAGCTTGCCGTCCGCGCCCCAGGCGATGGCCACCGGATCGATGACCAACGGTTCAGCCGCCACCAACTCCACGACGAAGCCGTCGCGAACGTGATGCATCGCCAACGATTCGGCCGGAGTCTTTGGAGGTGGATCGGGTTGCAACGCGGAAGTTGTTTCCGCATTGACCGACACCGAGGCTGTATGCCCAGAGGCCGCGAAGTGCGCGGTAACCTCGGCCGCAGAGAGGACGCGATCGTAGACAGCAACTTCGTCCAGCTTGCCTTCGAGATTGAACAGGTTGTCGCTGCGACCGCCTAGGAACATCTCAACAACGCCGTCCGCATAACCGCGCGCCGCTTCGCCAGAAATCTCCGGCTGCGGGTCGCCATTGAGAAACACGTTCACGCGATTGTCGTCGCGAGTCAGGACGACATGATGCCAGGTTTTTAACGCCAGCTCGGTTCGCCCCACCAAGACTTCGTTGAGTACATCCCCGTTGAAGAAGATCAATTTTCCAGGCAGATTTTCTCGATAAGTACCGCCGATACCGAGGTGGTCGCCGGCTGCGGTTTCGTCGGCATTCGCACCGCGTGAAAACAGATAGCCCGTGACAGGCCGGGCGTCGTGAGGCAACCCGTTCCAAAACCAGAACTCGACGCTATACGAATTACCCAGCTCCTTGACGGCTGCACGGACACGGCCTCCCGCGAAATGCGCGGCCCGATTGCCGCGACCGTCGTTCGAAAAACCAGGTCCCGTTGGCCCCGGCAGATAGAACGCTACGCCCGGTTCATACACGCCGTGATGCGAGCCCGTCGCATCGTCGGCCTGTGTCCCGGCCAGCTCGCTCAGTCGCCAGTAAGCAGCCGGTTTGGATGCGATCACTGCTTGCGGGTAATCTCCTTGCGGAGCGACGATCGGGCGTCGCGGCTTGCCAGCGACTTGTTCCAGTAGCTCGAGCAACGTGGCCACGATCTTCGGTTCCGCTTCGACTTCCAGGCCGGCGGTTCGTGCCGCCCACGTCGTGTAGCCCCCCAACGCGTGCTGCTCGGGCGGAGGGATATAGCCTTGAGCACCATTGGCCAGCTCGATGTTGAACGTCGTCGCCAGTGGACTAGCGCCTTTCAACTTGAGCCCCGTGATGCCATACACTTCGTTCGGAATCGCAGTGATTCCCAACTCGCCAATTCGAATCGCTTGCAGCTTCAGTTCGACTTCTGGCTCGTCGTGCAAGTAGATTTGTTCCCGCGCGTAAATCTCGGCCATCCCATTCGGCGCGCGACCCTCGAACGAGGCGACGGTCTCTCGCGCCCAGGCCAGTCGCTCGTCGTTGGGCACGCGACGGCGTAAGGCAAGTTTCGTTTCGGCCATCGCCAGCGAGACCCAGTCGTGGTACGCGATCTTGTCGTAAGCCGACTTCGCCACACCAGCCACTGCTTCTGTGTAAACATCGAGATCGCGGTGTGGAGCCGGCTGGCTGTAGTCGGGCCACATGCTGTCGCCACTGGTGCCTTGCGACATGATGCCAACAAACGGCGGTTGCACATTCGCAGCGTCGATGAGTTCGGCAAAGGCGGCTCCGAATCGACCGCAAAAGTCGGCGGACAACGCGGTGGCACCATAGTAGTGCATGGCGTAATTCGCCAGCACGGCAAGCGGTCGCCCGTCGGCCGTTTGGACAGACAAGATCGACAGATCCGGGTCTTCTGGACCCGATGGCCCGATGTGGTTCGGGCTCTGATGCCCCGGATGCATGTGGGCTCGGACATTTCGCTCGCCAAATGGATCGACGTTCATGCGATCCGATCGGAAGATCCAACGGCGGCAGTGGTTGTGCTCGTGGTCTTGCACGACGGTCCACCCGATACGTGCCACCGTGAGATTCTCCGCCGCCAACGTGATCGCCTTGGCCAACTGGCCGGGCAGGAAGTTCTGGTATTCGAGATCAGCACCGCTGCCCAGGCATGCCATCGCGGAGGGCGCGGTATGCGTGTGCGTGGCGGAGATGAGCATGCGGTCCGTCGGAATGCCCGTGGCCTGATGAGCAAGCTCTTTTGCGTCATCGAACAGTTCTCTCGGGATCATCAAGTTGTCAACAACGACGATGGCCAGACGCGTCGTGCCGTCGTCCAGTACCACCGCGCGAGCCATTAGCCGATCTTGTGCGCTGTCCGCAGTGCGCTCGTTGAAGTAGCCATTGACGATGACCGGGAACTTCGTCGGCGTGATATCGATCGCGGCAGCACCGGCGCGGAATACTTGTTTGTCCGAGTCGCCGGCACCACACGTGTCGGTTGCCGTCCAAGCTAAGGCCAAAGCGACTAGCAACGCCAGCCTCATACGAAACAAGTTAGACATCTTGGTTAGGACTCCAGGTTGAAGGTTGGACGAATCGGTTCTTGTCGTTCACCGTAGTACCGCAGTATAGTCGGACTGCGTTTTCAGCACACATGATTTGAAAAACGGGACAGTATTGGACCTGTCCCGTCCCCTTCCCTCCCACCGGTTGCGATTGAGATTGGAGTCCGCCATTTGTATACTGCGCTGGCATCGTGGATGGAAATCCGCAGAATCAAATCGCCAATCCTCTCCATGCCTTCTTTCTGGAGCCAAATTATGCCTCTCCCCGTCGCGTGCCGTGGCGTGCCCGTGGCGTGGGAGCGCACTAAGTTCGGTGAGTCCAGTCGACCCCCGAAACCTTTCCACTCGCTGACCGATGATGCGTCATTCTCCACGTCGACGGATCCGGTTTCGTTACGACGACCGGTGCGGGTGGCTTTCCTGACACCGACATTGTTGTTCCGGCAGCAGCCTGCTCACGCTGCTGCTGGACAGCCAGCCCGGCGTGCGTGGTCTGGGAGAAGCCGTGCATCTCGCGGAACGCAGCCAGTCCGCCGAGTGCCTCTGTTGTCGAGTTCCCGCGACGGATTGCGAGCTCGGGCGAATCATCTCGGAGCGCGCCTTCTACGGTTCGATCTTCGAATATTACGGCATTCAGACGACGGTACTGGTCGATGCGTCCAAGAGTTTGTGGAGTTCGTTGTTGCGGCATCGTTTCGAACCTAACCTGCGTCATCGGTGCATTTTACTGAGTAAGGCACCCCACGAATTCGCCGCTTCCTGGCTGGGTCATCACCCTGAGGCGTCCGTAGACGATGCGTTTCGCGTCTACCTGGATTTCTATGAGACCGAGCTGGAATTCCTGTGGAATGTCTGTGGCGTCGCTCCCGAGTGCGGGGGATATTAACGGGTCAGGAGCATATACTGGGTAACCTAGCAAAAACTGCAGGAGTTCATTCTTCCGGTTCGACTTTTGGTCGGCCACGTGGGCGGAGTGTCGAAGTCAGGCCGAGTGCGCGGGCCGTGGCTTGTACCCAAGCTTCGCTGCCCAACGGACTGCCACGCTGAACGCTACGACGAATCGCAGCCAACTCCGCTTCCGTTTGCGGCGTGTTGACCAGCTTCGTCCAATTTCGCGGTTCCGGCAGGGGCCAGTCACTCAACAGCGGCGCGCGGACGTTGTTCGTGCGCCGCCACAAACTGCCCCAACGCCAGGCTTCCGCCGTCTCGCACAAATTGGCCCGCAACGCATTGCGCTCGACGTATCGCATGACGGTGTAGA
>CAUJKL010000470.1 GCA_963204995.1 Planctomycetota bacterium
AGTACGGCGACCTTTACTCTCATCGCCCCCTCATTGATAGTTCTGGACTGTATGTTCGTGTCTCCTGGGATCGCGACTATATAGACACGTACAATAATGAAATGCGAGTGTTGCTTGCAGCAAATGAACCTCCTGACTGGGCACCGGGCACACGATTACCCGACAGTCAACAGTCGGCAGAGCTTCTGCTGAGTGGAAACTCCCTAACCGAGTTTCACCCAGCCAACAAGAAAGAGGAACGCTTGGTTCAGACACGCGTGTCCGGGTGGAAGGCGGAGCATCTCAAGCCTCCTGAAAAGTTCGTTCGTGTCCCAGAGAAACGCTTGATATTGCTCGGAGGGAACACGGGCACAGGTTTTCGAATTGATGTACTTGACTTACAGACTCACGTGTGGATGTACACGTATGAGTAACAAGGACGGAATAAGGGGACGAGACGGAATAAGGGGACGCAGCTCATTGTTTTCGTGTTATTCCGTCCTGGTGGCCTTCCCCGAACGGAATAAAGAGCTGCGTCCCCTTATTTCCGTCCATTTGTTGTCGGTCAAGGCGACGACAATTCGCACCGATGCAGTTGGTGCCGCCCAAGATACACGTGCGACGGCGCTGGGCACTTCCGGCAAGACGCACGCCGATGCGTTGGCCACGGCGGGCACGACTTACGTCTCGGCCACGTCTTCAGCAGATGTGGCGTATATCAATGCTGCGGCTTCCGCAGACAACGGGCTTGTCGCTGCGGTCACCGGCGCGGACACCACCTTTGCCAACAAGTCGGCCACTGCCAACCGCACACTGACGGGATCGCTGGGCGCTGCCAATGTCAAGCTCGTCCAAGATACCGGCGCAGCGACGGTGACCCAATCGCATACCATCGCGGCCAGCGAAGCGGAGTTTCACCAGGAGGAGATACATCAGAATGTGAGCCGCTGGTCCAACTTGATTGGTTACACACCCACGGAACTGATTCCTTACGAGACCGAATATCGCCAGGCCCTGGACCAAGCGGAGTACAGTTGGCGCGCGGTAACTCGATCGGCTTTCACGGATTTCGTCACCAACAGCACGCAAGCCGATACCGATCAGACCAGCGATGTGGCCGATGCGGGCCGGGTGCAGGCCAACGCCAAGGGCGACGCGGATGTCGCATTCACGGCTTCGAGCTCCCCGCTCGCCGCGACCCTCCGGCGGAACACGGCTAGCACGATCAATGATTACACCGTCGGCACCGTGACACGCGATAACGCACGCTTGACCGAGTTGGCGAACGCGTTGGCGACGTTAACCAAGGACGAGGGCGAAGCCGAGAAGACCCGAGCGATCGACGTGGCAGCCGCAGAGCATACTTGGCAGAGTGCCAAGGCACAGGCGGAGGAAGACTATACGGCGATCCAAACGCAAGCCGAGAAAACTCTCGCTGCCGCCGTGTTGGCGGCCGAGATCAATTACTACAACGACAGCGATTATGCGGCCTATCTTGCGGCGATCGAAGCTGCTGGAGAGATTTATTCCGACACGGTTGATCCGGCCGCCCATACGCGTTGGACGACGTTGCAGGAGGCGGAGTTGACTTACAAGCAAACGGTGGGCGACGCCGATCTGGCGTTGGCCACCGCCAAGTCGGCGTCGCGCGAGGGCTGGATCGATGCCACCGTCGACGCGGAGAAACAGTTTGTCGACGACGAGTCCCACGCCATCGAACAACGCCGCGACGACATCGCCGGATATCAGCAGACCTATGCCACTTCGCTGGCCTCGGTGGTGGGTGATCGGGATGTTGATAACGCCGAAGCGTTGACGGACTTCTGGGACGCGGAACAAGAGGCGGACAACACTTGGTTGGCGTCTGCTGCGGCTGCCCAAGCGGGCTTCTGGGATGCGGATTACATGCAGTCGCCTCACCTCGGCCTGAGCCTTCCGTTGCCGTGGACCGGCGCGATGAATTCGCTCGGCGGAGCGGCACTGCAGGCTTGGCAGTTTTCCGCGCGGAGTGGTTACACGGGCTTGGCGAGCAGCATCAACTCGACCAACACGGCCTATCAAGACACCCTCACGTCTCAGTACCGCAGTCTGGCGAATTCGCTGCGGACGACGGATGTCTCTTTGGCCACGTCTCTGGCCGACGCGGAACATACGCACGCCACGACGTTCGCGAGTCTGGAGTCGCAGTTCTTCGTCGATATGGCCGACTTGAGTAACACGTACTTGCATGATACGGAAGAAGCGTCGCACGTTTCCCGAGTGGCGTCCGCGACGGCCACTCGACATTTGTTTGTAGGCATCGACTACGACGGCAATAACTTTGGCCAGACCGAGTTCTCCGCCGCGCTCTCTGCTGCCTCCGTGGTCTTCTCGGAAGCTCGGCAAGAAATCGAGCGGATCTACGATCGAGGTGATGTGACGACGTTCGGTGCGTTCAATATTGCGTTGGCCACGAACACACACGGCTACTTTGCCACGAGCACGGCGGCGAACTTATCGCACACGCAGGGTACGGCGGCCTTGGAACGCGGCTACAGTCACCAGGAAGCGGCTGCGAACCATGCGCGCGAGACGATGGTGGCGGGGCTGGACGAGAACTATCGGCGGTTGGAATCGGCGGCGCTGGCGGGCGAAGTCGCCAGCTTCCTCGGTTCGCCGTGGCTGGTGCTGAACAAGGAGTTGGTCGATACGGACAACGATTTCCGGCAAGCGGAATCGACAGCGGCGGAAGCCTTACGCACGGCGGTGGCGGATGCCGACCAGACGCTGGAAAACGCAGCGGCCGATGCTTTAGAAACGCTGACGAACCGCCTAGCCGAGATCGGTGCGGAGGAAGTCATGGCGGAGGCGGATGGCGAGTTGAACAACGCGATCGCCACGGCCATCGAATCGATCACGGACTTCCACGCCGGCAAGACGAATCCGGCGAATCCGACGCTGCCATCGCTACCGCGCGTCTATTCGCATGCCATCGATGCGGTGATCGAAGAGGATTACGCGTCTGCCGGTGAATTCTACGAAGGTTCGGCGTACTGGGGTTGGGATAACGGCTTCTACACGAATTCATTGCGGTTCTTCGGCACGCAGCCGACGAATCGTAGCAACTTGCCGCAGTCGTTCCCGAAACTGTATCAAGTCTCGCGGGATCTGGAACGCCACATCGCCGAGCGTCGCGAGTTCGCGTTGTCGTACGAGTTGATGATGGAGGGTTATTATTACACGGACGAAGCGCTCTCGAGCTTCGAGGCGATTGGTCGGCTGGGCGACTACTATCACGAGTTCGTCCGCACCAACATCGAGGTACCGACCGGTGCCATCGAAGGATTGGGAGCCGGAGTAGTCTTTGCGTTTACTGACGAGGGCAAGGGCGCGGATCACGCATTCGGCGCACGCTCCGCACCCAAGGCCATGGAGTTCTCGGATGAGCCAGGCACCGATGACAACACTGATACGACTGATGTCTACGGCGGTTCAGGCCCTGGCTTGCCGGGTGGGAATCATCCGACGTCAACTGGCGGTGACGGCGGGGCGCGAACGGCTGACGGTCCCATCTACGGCCCGGCACCACCACCGGATCATCGGTTGCCACGGCCGGAAGAAAAACGGCTATCGACGATTACGATCACCGAATTTGTTGAATCTCTGGAGAACGCCAAGCGGGACGAAACGGTAAACGCGGATACCGTTTACGATAAGTACATCGAACTGTTTGGCACTCAAGGAATCGCATTGTTTGCTTGGGCTGTACAGAATGGTTGGGAGATTCGCTACACAGATGGATTTGGAACTCCCTGGATAAACACGACGGACAAAGTGATCGTCATTCAGGCGTTCATGCCAATGCAAGGTATTGCATCGAATGGGTTCGGTGTGATTCACTTCAAACGCGATAAGCCCGAGCGGCACACGGTCGAATTTGCCGCGAGGGAGCTTCATAAGTTGCTCAAGGCGGCATATGCACATGCGGCAGATACGGAAACCAAGCGGCTTGAATTGGATGCCATGCTTGGCGGAGACGACTACCTTGGCATGGCGTGGCCCGAACGGTACTATCGTTTTAACACTGCGTGGATGCTCAATTCGTGGATCGGATGCGGCATTCTGCACGCAGAGAATGCCTGCATGGGTGAAACCATCTTGGGCCACGAGTTAACTACTCGACAACGCCTCTGGTTGGGCGCTGTTGGCTCTGTCGAGACGATCTTGTCGGCGACGGGAATTGCGTCACTAGGTGGCGGGGCGATAGGCAATAAAGTCGCGAAAAGCGTACTCACTCCCGCAGCGTATCGAGCGTTGTCGGTGGACATCGTCCAGCACCTGGGTGAGCATGCAGTTCGCGCGCTTATCAGTTCGCCGTCCGGGAAGGAGTTTCTGCGTGCTGTTGCGCGTCAGCGTTTAGCCAACGGAGCAGTTTCTTACTCGGTCACGAATGGAACATCGCGAGCGACGGCACGACTTGGCATAAATCGGCTCAATACGTCCACGCTGCTTCGGGAGTTGAATTCGTCTGAGATTGGCCGCCAAATCGTTCGTGCGGCGGAGGATGGCCTAATCCATCTAGATTTCAACGGAACTCGCTACATGTTGGATCTGGTTACATTGGAATTGAAGCAAATTCCCCGTAACTTGTTAGGACGCAGCTTTGACGATGTGGCCGAAGTGTTTGTGTTCGAGACGCAAAGTTATGCCAAGACGGCCGCTACAGCGGTACATGAGGGCGTTCACGCGTTAGGGGTAGCTGGATCACGACGGGCAGAAGTGATGGCAAGAATTGCGGAAGCCATCCATCAAGGCCAACCCATTACCCCGCAGCTCTTACGCCAGATTGTATGCGAAGTCCGAGAAATTGGGACATATAACTCGCTACCATGGCGGCTGAATAAGACGTCCCCACACTT
>CAUJKL010000471.1 GCA_963204995.1 Planctomycetota bacterium
CGCGGGTCAGCATACCGCGGTGAATGTGTTCCTGAGCCTTGTACACACCGCCCGTCAAGCCACGAAAGTGGGGGGCACCCGAAGTCGCCGAGCTAACTCGCAAGAGAGGCAAGCGCCGAAGGTGACCTCCGCGATTGGGACTAAGTCGTAACAAGGTAGCCGTAGGGGAACCTGCGGCTGGATCACCTCCTTTCTAAGGATAAGCAGCTTTCCTGTGGTGACATAGGAAAAGCTTACCGTGGGAGCAGGACTCAAGTTCTCAAGAGATCGTTAAGCTTGTCTTAACAACTACCAAATTGAAAAACGAAAACCCGGTCGGGATTAGCCATCCTGACCGGGTTTTTTGTTTGCGTTTGTGCGTGTCACTACTATCTCTCAATAGCAAACGCGAAACCCCAAAACGCTCTTGTGCAATCGAGCTTAGCAAAGGTGTCCGGCCATGTTCACCGACAACATTTGGTGTAACGCCGTGATCCAGTAACAATTGCAGCAGGCTCAGAACTCCTGATCCGGCAGAAATACGGTGAACCATAATTCGTGGTCGTCCTGAATTTGTGGGAGCACATCGTCTGGCCCCACGAATTCAGGACGACCACGAATTGGATTTTGATATCACTTTATTTTCCCGCTACCTCATCGAGAATCCGCTGAATCCCAGAGTTTTCTGTTCCTGGATCAGGAGTTCTGAGGCTCTCCCCTCGTACAGATGCAATCTCGATTGCGAGTCCGGGACAATCAATTTCGGAATTGCACTCCAACAGTTTCTTCACCGAATCAAAGTGGCTGCCCGACAGTGCTTTTCCAGCTTTCGCTGTCGAGGGCGAATCGTCCTCATTCGTCCAAGTCGGCGGCGTTGTTTTCCAGAGCATCCGACAACTGGTGCATGAAGTACTGAATCTCTTCTTGGTTCTGTTTGGCTTGTTCGGCCCACGCCTCGTCGCTTAGCTCGAACGCTCGCTCGCCGATCCGCTCGACCGACAGACGAGTGCTTTGAATGACGACGCGTCCGTTTCGATTGCTGTACCATTCCAGATACAAGGCTTTGCGCAAGGTGGTCGGTGGCGGATTGCCTTCGCGATGAAGTTTGAGGAACTCGTCGATGGAACAATCGAAATGCTGTAGCACTTGATCGGCGGTCACATCCCCAATGGTGCCGGACTGATCCGTCGCGATCCCGTCGTAGTTGGGTGCCCGCGGTGGCTCGGCGCTTGGGTCGGTACGAACGATTCGGAATTTCCAGCCTGCCAAATCGGGATGGCAGTTTCCGGCCAGCTTCAATCGCAGCGGTTCGTCGCGGTCCTGCAAACGAATCCAGCCGACTGTCCAGCCCTGTGTCGTGTTGTCGAGTTCGCCTTCCAAGACCCACTCGGTTGGTCGCCAGGCCATGTTGTCTTTCCTCGCAGTGCTGCTTTTGATGGTGTTCGTACGTACGCATTGTCAGAACGGAAAATCCAAGTCGTCGCCGTTATCGACGTTGGTCGAAAAATCGGTTTTTCGTTCCAGCTCATCAACTTGAGCTTGGAAATCCACGACCTTGGGCAACAGATCGGGAAACCTCTCGCCCGTGCCTTCGAGATGCCGGAATAGCGTTTCTTTGGCGGCCTCACGCTGCTCGCGGTTACTTTCTCGGTACTCGCGGAACGAAACGTTCAGATCTTTGATGACTTCGTTGGGCGCTGATACTCGCTCCAAGTCGCCAATGATTTCGGCCAGCCGGAAAGACAGCTTTAGATGCCCGAGCGGATCGCCGGGAATTGTGGTTTCCGTCATTGGGCTGGACCACGCCGACGCGAATTCATCCTCGACCATCTCGCCGGCCGCGATCTTCGCTTCCCGTTCAGCCCATTTGCGATCGAACTCGGCTGACCGCTCCTTGAACTCGCGTTGCTCACGTTCCCAATCCTCGCGCGACTCATGCGTCGAAAAGGCAAACTCGTCGTCCAGATCAAGGTGGTGACCATCCAGCGACGTGAAACTCACGCCGAACATTCCCGATTGCATCATGTCGCAAATCGGACAATCGCAATCGGGCCGATGGTGCATGATCCGCTGACGCACCAAGTGCGGAGCAGATCGTTAGCAGTGCCGAACGGCCCATCGACCAGTCCCATCCGCGGTTCCTCGCATTCCGACTTCAGGCTCGAATAATCCGGGTTAAGTTCAGTTGCCGATTGGTAACGAATTGCGAAGCGTTTCGATTTCGTCGGGAGTAAAGTTCGAGTGTGATTTGGCCGCACCTATTGTATCCAGGTGCTGGGCATCGGTCTGCCCCCAACCGTTCCTTTCGTCATCAGGTCGAAAACGCTCGACGAGAAATCTGGGCTATTCAATACTCGGTGGCTAGAATCACAGTCGAGTGCTTGTTGCCAGTTATGTCATAGACGAGAGTCGGCATCGTCGTAGAATCAAAGAAATGCCTCTACCACTTCACGTCTTGCCGATGTCGATTGACGAGTTCCATGTCATGGAGCCTCGGTTGGGGTGGAAGCACGAGTATTGGGATGGGGCGGCGCGGTTGTCGCCTCAGTCGACGGCTGTTGTTGATTTTGAGCGGCCGATCGAAGAACGCGACCTACTTCGTCCGCGGTTGGCTGCGGGCTATGAGTTGCGTGCAATCAGATGCGAAGACGAGCAGGCGCTCGTTGGATTGTTTATCGAGGCGTTTGACCGTTCGGTGGAATACGCCGGGTGGGACGATGAGCAGTATCATCGCGACGCCGAAGACTGCATTCAATCCTTTTTCGGTACGGCAACGAAGGAGCGTTTTCGCGGTCGACGGGACGGAGTCGCCGAGCATTCGTTGGCGATTACTTCGGCAGATCGGATCGTGGCCGCGATTCTGATACGCAGACTTCGACGAGGGCCCATTGTGGAGCCGATCATGGTGGCCGAAGGTCACCAGCGTCGCGGGATTGGCCGCGCGTTGTTGCAGGGGACGCTACTGGCATTGCAGAACGCGGGAAACAACAAGCTCTATAGCCGCTGTCATCTTGGCAACACCGCAAGTCTTTGTTGGCACGAACAAAGCGGCTTCCGAGAAATGCCAAACTACTTTGTCGCGACACACCGACAACGTCACTTTGCCTCGCTGGTGCGTCATCACCAACACGCGGGCGCCGCCGAGCGCGCGACTGAGAGTCGACGCATGGCGGAGCATTGGGACGCCGTCGTGAGATCACTCGACGTGTGCGAAACACGGTGGTCATCTGATCTGCTGGAATGAAACTTCGGATCGTGAGTTCGACCAACGGGAGAACGGCTGGCGCAAAACGGCATCCAACCCGAGAAGTTCGACCGCCTAGAGTATATTAACCAGCGACGCACCTCCCGCTTGCCAGTTGTTGGCTCAGCGGCGTCGCTTCGCTAACGCCTTGCGTCGCGGATGGCGCGACCGACGAGGCGATCGAGGCGTTGCATGCGGTGGCGCGGGAATACGGAATCGAAAAAGGCGATGACTCACAAGAGAACCGCCGCACGTATGCGCTGCATTTGGCCGGCAAGTCGGACAAACATTGGGCCAAGGACGAGTTAATCAGCGACAAGAAGAAGGCGTGCTGGAAGATCTACTTGCTTGGTGTCGACTATCAACGCTGGCTGTGTGAGGAGCGGCGGATCGCGCCGATCGTCGCCGACGAATTGCGGCACCTCGTAATCGATGCGGCCAACGGCATCAACTGTCCGTTCCGAGTGTTGCTAACGGGTTTGCCTCATCAAGCCTTTGACCAGTATCTCGCCAAGTCACTCGGTTTCATGTCGCTCGATCGAATTCATGCCCCCGCATCGGTTATTGCCGTGAAGCACTACTACGATTTCTTAAGCGAGCTCGAATTGGTGAAGCCCGGAGTCTGGCATAAGTCGCAAGCGGTTTGTGATGGGTTGTGGAAGCAATTGCAACGGACCATCAGCAACGAGGAATGGGAGAGCTGCCGATTCCTGGAGCAGTGGTGGCCGCAATGACTGGTTGCCGGCGTCGAATCGTTCGTACTCGACTCGTAAACGACTGATGATTGAGAACTACAATCGAGCCCGGTACGGCGAGTCTCTCTTCCACGCGCGCCAAGCGGCTGATCTGGGGCGACACGAGATTCGTCGAACGGCAGGAGTAGCTGCCGCCGCTGGTGAATCTGCTGCCGAGGTGCTGCCGTTCACGTGCGGTCGCCGCGTCGGATCGCAGCTTGAAAGGCGATTAATCGCTCGGTGATCGGAGCGTGCTTGTCTTGAAACACGTCTCGCGGCGTAGAGCCAACTTCAAGCCACAGGAATCGTGGGCCTCGTGCAGCCAAGACCTCGCTGGCCCGGTGTTCTAGTTCGCCAAGGTCGCAGAAATGTGCGACATTTGGAAAACCAGCGCCGCGCGCGAATCCGGCGAAGTCGACATCGGATTCGCTCGCCGGTGTCTTCTGGCCGCCTGTCACTTCGTAGACGCTGTTATCCAATAGCACGACGCTCAAGTTCGTAACGCCGCTGGCGACCGCCGTGACGAGACAACCGAGGCTCATCAATAACGATCCATCACCCGACAGCACGACGACTTCACGGTCGGGTTGCCCGATCGCCAAGCCCACGGCAAACGGAATCGCTCCGCCCATGGTGGACGGGTTGTAGTTGAAGTCCAGACGATGACGGCTCAATCGCGGCCAAAGTCGCGCCGAGGATTGATTCGTAACCACTATTTGGTCTTCGCCACGCAACTGAGCCAAATGCCGTAGAGCCGACTCGACTGGCATCTTGCCCTGACCGTCTGCATGATCCAAGTCGTTCATCCATTGCCCTCCGCCAGCAAGACAACTCCGGCTCGGCCTGCCTGGGCGCAGGCCCGGTAGTGCTCGGCGAGTTTCGGCTTGTCAGCTTCCTGACCGATCAGCACAAAGTTCAAGCCCCAGGCCCGGACGATGGCTTCCGTAAACCGCTGGGCAGAATCGCCGGAATCGGGGAGCAGCCAGTTCCGCGCCCCAATGAGAGCAAACACCGGCAGACCCAGATCGAACAAGACATTCCGCATGGCATCCCCCGACTCGAACAACCCGGTCGTTTGCATCATGACGATCGGGGACTGACCGGCAACCAGCAATCCCGCGGCCAGCGGCCACGCTTCGCCTTCTCGACAAACGCGGACTAGTCGCAACTGCGAGGACGATTCAAGATCCGACTCCCACGGTCCCAAAGTCGAATCCGGCAGCCAGACGACGTGCGTAACGCCTGCCTGTTCCAGTGTCTCGACGATTTCGTAGCCCGTAAACATGGCGACGATCCTAGCCCGCATTTCTCATAACACGGCTAGCGAGAGGCCTCCAGATTTGTCATAACTTGATTTGCCAACAACAGGTTACGACAAATCATGGAGGTTTCCTCGTGCAAACACAGTGTAGCGAATCAAGGATCGAATTTCACGGGCTCGGCGACCGGGTTTTGACCACCGATTTCGAAGGCGGAAATATTGTCAGCGATGGCGGCGTGCCGCTGATCGCGGAGGTCGATCGAATGTTTGGCGTGCTGCAGCGGTATGCCGAGTGTTTTACCGATCATCGTGATCAA
>CAUJKL010000472.1 GCA_963204995.1 Planctomycetota bacterium
TCGCGATAATTCTCTTGAAGGTAGAAGATGCGGCGAAAATCGCGGCTGGGGCCTCCCACGACGTCTTCCACTGGGGCGTCGGTGACCATGAAGATGTCCAATTCGGGCCGTAACGCTTTCAGCAGGCTGCCCAAGTGTAAACTGCGTTCCGTGCTACTGAGCGTTTCCAAATTCTTTGGTTCGATCCCCAGGATCGTATAGATTTCGTCGAGTAACTTCAGCCGCTTGCCCGTGCGATACGGGAAGCTGTAGCGGATCAGAACACTCTGGATATTCGGATTCAGTAGGATCGCGATCAACGCGTCCTCGAAGGTCGTCGCGACGACGGCTTCGTACAGGAACTCGTCTTCCGGCCGGCGCAGACCGCGAGCCTGTGCTCGCAGTTCCTTGGCCTCCGCACGCGACAAATCGTCGACGACCAAGGCCTCGAAGTACAGACGCCGCTCCTGGCGCAGCCGCGCATGAACTTCCTCGTTGAGCTTGGCGACGTTTAGCAGATCGGCATAATCCTTTAACTGGGAAGTCGCCAAATCGAGCCGACGATACGACTCGTTGTTCATCATTCGCACGAGTCGCAGTGCCTGCCGAGCCAGATCGTCAAACAGGCCACGATCGAAACTCGAGCGTAGTTGCTCCAAGGCGGTGATGCCTGGAAAAGCAAAGTAATCTTCCAAGGGTCGCAAGAAGTCGAACACTTCACCGCAGGCTGTAATCAGCCACATCTTATCGTCGGCAAATCGCGGATCGTCATGAATTCGCCGCAATCGCCGCGCACTGTCTCGCAGGAAGTGCCAAATGTCCGTTCGCAACCGGCCGACGTTGTATAAGGCCACGTTCGCCGGATCGAGGTTTTGCAAGTTGTAATAGTCGTGTGACGCTTCCGTCATGCGTGCATCCTAGTTTCCAGCGTTCGTGCGTTGCGTAGGACGGGTCTCCTGGCCCGTCCTCACCTACCAGGACGGGCCAGGAGACCCGTCCTACCTTTCATGTCCTCCTAGCCAACCGCTTCATCTCCCAATCCCGCTCGCGAACCTCGCGTTTGCTTTTCGAGCGTTCCAAGCGATTGCAGGTAATCACCCGTCTTGCCGCCCGGCGCGTAGACCGGGAAGTTGACCTCCGAATCGCGAAAGCTCTTCAAGGGCTGGCCTAATCCGCGCAGACCGACTTCGCGATAGCGTCGGACTCGATCGAGATCAATCTCCATCGGCACCATCTCTTCGGACGCACCGAACTGATGCAGCACATCGCCCGCCGGGCCACAAATGATGGACTTTCCGTTACCGCCGTCGCCTACGCCGTTGATATCGACCATGAAACATTGATTCGTGGCGGCGGTCGCGCGGGCAATGCACAACTCGACATCGCGGTCGATCGTTGTCGTCAAGGTCGGGTGCAGAATGACTTCCGCTCCCATGCTGGCCAAGGTGCGAGACGTCTCGGGGAACCACATGTCATAACAGATCGAAACACCGAATCGCCCTGCGTCTGGAACATCGAATACAAAGAACGAACTGCCGCATTCGACGCCTTCTTCATACGGCAGAAACGGAAACATCTTGCGATAGCGGCCAATGACTTTCCCCGTGGGGTCGATCACCGAGAGCGTGTTGTATCGTTTGCCGTTGAGCATCTCGACGAGCGATCCGTTGACCAACCAGATCTTGTGTTTCGCAGCCATCTCCTGGAATTTACGTTCTGCCGGTCCAGGCAACGGCTCGGCTTTGGCGGGATTCGGGCCGTAGGCGGCAAGTTCGCTGAACACGACCATCTGCACCCACGGGAACAGATACATGAAGTAATCCAGTTTCGCCTGGATGTAGGGCAAGTTGTCTCGCAGCCCAGAAGTTGTCAGTTGTAGTCCGCCGATGGCGTAAGGTGTCATTCAATGTCTCCGTTATGGTTTGTCGTAGGACGGGTCTCCAGGCCCGTCCGTTTGGCAAAGCTAGACGAAACTCATGCGTAGAAAGAGTTGGACGGGCCTGGAGACCCGTCCTACGCTGATCCGGCTCGTCGTTCCATCGCCTTCACGATTTCGTCGGTTAAAATATCGAGGCCTTGATCAAGTTGTTCATCCGTGATTACCAACGGCGCTAAGAATCGAATCACGTTGCCGTAGATGCCAGCACCGAGGATCAACAGCCCGCGCGCGACACAAGCCTTCAGTACTTCGGCTGTCAATTCCGTCGCTGGCTGATGCAGATCACCGTTCTCGATCAGCTCAATACCTACCATCGCACCTAGTCCGCGCACGTCACCGATCCAACTTGGGAAGCGTTTTTGAAGTTGCTGAAATCGCTCGGTCACACGTTGGCCGATTGCCATCGCACGTGGGCCGAGTTGCAACTCTTCCATCAGTCGAATGGTTTCCAAGGACGCCGCGCAGGCGACTGGGTTACCTCCGTAAGTGCCACCAATCGTGCCGGGTCGAGCGCCGTCCATGACGTCGGCCTTGCCAATCACCGCACCAATCGGCAAGCCGCCGCCCATCGCCTTGGCCCATGTCGAGATATCCGGCACGACATCGTAATGTTGAAATGCCGCCCAACGACCTGTGCGGCAGAAGCCCGATTGCACTTCGTCCAGGATCATCAAGATGCCATGTTTGTCGCACAGCTTTCGCAACCCGCGCAAGTAAGCGGCTGGCACCGGAATGAACCCGCCTTCGCCTTGCACCGGTTCCAATAACACGGCCGCCACTTGCTCCGCCGCAACCGAGTTGACCAGCGAGTCGCTAAACCGACCCAACTCGCGTTCGACAAAGGCGGCTTCGGTCATCCCATCGCCGTAGCGATAGTGATTCGGAAACGGCAGCCGATAGACCTCGGGAGCGTACGGTCCGCAGCCAATCTTGTAGCCGTATTTCGAGGTCAACGACATGGCCATCAACGTGCGGCCATGAAAGCCTTCGGTGTAGCAAATGATCGCAGGCCGGTTAGTGGACTGTCGAGCGATCTTGACGGCGTTCTCGACCGCTTCCGCACCCGAGTTGACCAGCATCACTTTCGTCCGCTCGCCGTGCGGGAGTAGATCGACAAGCTTTTCACAGAGCGCAATATATGGTTCGTAAGTTGCAACATGAATGCAGGTGTGCAACAACTTCGCCGCCTGCTCGCGAATTGCTTCCACGACGGTCGCTTGGCAGTGCCCAACATTCATCACGCCGATGCCACCAGCGAAATCGATCAGCTCTCGACCCTCAAGATCGACCAGTGTCGCGCCGTTCGCCGACGCCACGGTCACCGACGTGACCATCGGTATCCCACGAGGCGTGACCGCCTCGCGACGAGCTATTAAATCAGCACTTTTTCCCATCCGAGTCCGTCCCAGATTTGAAGATCTGAAGTTAAGGGATTGTTCCAAAGCGAGAACCGCCTTGGTCGTTTAACCGGGAGCCGCAGGCGGCGAGAATCATCAACCGACGACGGCTGCGACTACCGGTTAAACGACTTCTTTTGCGATTGATATATTAAACACTCTGGTCTAGAATCTCCGCAAGCCCAGTATTTCTAAGGAGTTTGTCGTCATTTGGTGCGTTAAATGCTAAACAAGCAGATCGAATCCGTCGAGAAGGACACTGCCGACCAAGACACGGAAGCGGTGGGAAGCCGACTCCGGCAGTTACGAGTTGCCCACGACATGTCGCAGCGCAAATTGGCAAGCCTGGCGGGCCTCACCAACGGTGCGATTTCGATGATCGAGCAGGATCGAGTCAGTCCTTCGATCGCTTCGCTGAAGAAGGTTTTGGAGGTGTTTGGACTCTCGATGGCAGATTTCTTCGCCGATGATTTCAAAGCCGACACGCAGTTCTTTTACCGCGCCGAAGCGATGACTCGGATCACCGACGGACCCGTTTCATTACGCCAAGTCGGCGGGCGCGGCTCGCGGCGCAAGTTGCAGGTGTTGCACGAAACGTACGCTCTTGGCGGCGATACGGGACCGACGATGTTGTCGCACGAAGGCGAAGAAGCGGGAGTGATCGTTCGCGGTCAGATCGAGATTACCGTCGGCGGTCAATGCGAAGTTCTGGGCGCGGGCGATGGTTACTACTTCAACAGCCGCTTGCCACACCGCTTCCGGAACCTGGGCGAGGAAGAATGCGAGATCGTCAGCACCTGCACGCCACCCACGTTTTGACATCGACGAACCAGTAGGACGGGTCTCCTGGCCCGTCCATCGACAGTCAGGACGGGCCGAGAGACCCGCCCTACATCAGTTATCGCTCTGCGCGATATTGTCTTGCGAGCATTCAAGTACGTCGGGCTTTCCAGCCTGACAAGGGGAGTGTCAGCCTAGAAAAGCTAACGTACATTGTGGCGGCGCCGCTCTAAGTTTAGGAACATTATGAAGCTCATCGGAATCGTCCTTTATCTGTTGATCTTGCTGCTGATCGGCGCGGCTGCGTCGCGACGGATGAAGGATCTGCGCGACTACTATGCGGGCGGCAAACGATTCGGTTTTTGGGCTGCTGCGTTTTCGTCCCGCGCGACCGGTGAGTCGGCTTGGCTGCTGATCGGGCTGACCGGTATGGGCGCAGCCGTCGGCGCGCAAGCCCTGTGGGTAGTCCTCGGCGAAGTCCTTGGTGTCGCCGCCGCTTGGATCTTTCTGTGCGGGCGATTCAAACGGCTGACCGATCGTTACGATTCGATCACAATTCCCGACTACCTCGAATCGCGATTGCGCGATACGAGCCATCGCATTCGGTTGGTCGCAGCCTCCACGCTGGTCGTGTTTGTGACGATTTACGTCAGCGCTCAGATCGATGCCATCGGCACGGCATTCGAAGGATTTCTGGGCTGGAACTACTATGTTGGCGCGATCGTTGGCTTTGCAGTCGTGCTCGTTTACATCGTCAGCGGCGGCTTTGTGGCCGTCGTCTGGTCCGATGTTTTCCAGGGCAGCTTGATGGTGGTCGGTCTGGTGGCGTTACCTTTCTTTGGACTGGCGGCAGCGGGAGGCTTGGAACCAGCAATCAGCGGATTGCGCCAACAAGACCCGCAGTTGCTGTCGCTTTGGGGGCCCGCAGGCCAGAGTTGGACCTCGTTCTTCACCATCCTCAGCTTCTTGGCCATCGGACTCGGCTTCATGGGTTCGCCGCAGATTTTCGTGAGGTTTCTGTCCTTGCGCTCGACCGACGAAATTCGTCCCGGCGCGATTGTCGCTATTATCTGGACGCTGCTGGCCACGACCGGCGCGGTGCTGGTCGGCATGGTGGGGCGAGCGATGCTGATGACCTCGAGCCAAGACATGACGGAGCAAATTGGTCAGGGCGGGCAACAAGTCCTGCCGTTGCTGGTTGCCGAAGCAGTGCCTGACTGGGCGGTTGGCGTGTACATCGCGATCGTGTTGGCAGCGATTATGTCGACGGTCGACTCGCTGCTGGTACTCGCATCAAGCGCGTTCGTGCGTGATTATTTTCAAAAAGTTCGGCATCCCGACATGTCCGACCAGCAGTTGCTTGGCCGCAGTCGGATCGTCACCTTCGCGCTGGCTGCCTGTGCCCTGCTGATCGCCTTTTCGGTTGCGGCACTGGTTCCGGGACGAACGGTCTTTTGGTTTGCGATTTTTGGTTGGTCAGGCATCTCCGCAACGTTTTGCCCGACAATGATCCTGTCGTTGTTCTGGTCACGTCTGACCGCGCGGGGTGCGTTGGCCGCGATGTTGTCTGGATTTGCGAGTGTGCCGTTCTTCAAATTCGTCGCACCGCAGCTGCCCGTGGTTGGAGATGCCTTCGCGGCGTTGTCTGAACTGCCACCGGCCTTCGTCGTATCAGCACTAGTGGCGATCGTTGTCAGCCTGCTCGATCAAAAGGGAATACAATCATTAGCCGACGTTCACGACGAACTCATTAGTGCAGCAAAGCAAGTGCGATGAAATTCAGCGGGCACGAAACCTTTCCAGTCGGCGAAGGCTGACTGCATAAAGGTCTAACGAGTTACTACACGACATCCGGTTATTCCGGGGAAGAGGAATTATCTAGCGGAGTCCCCAGGGCGAACCTGGCCAGTTGAAAATTCGATATTGACACGGGTCTTAAGGTGGTGAGTAGGATGGCAGTTGTCTGTCATTTTGCGCAATGGGCATGTTGGCTCGGAGGCCACTGATGTCGAATTTGGCTTTGTCGGAAGAGATGGTTCGTGATGATCGGCAAGGGATGCTCGATGCTTATCGCAGCCGC
>CAUJKL010000473.1 GCA_963204995.1 Planctomycetota bacterium
AAACTCCTTCATGTGCTGTTCCACATTTGCGTCATACTTGGTCAAGGACATTGCTTCCTCCCTCGGTGTCTACCGAACCACCCAAACCTTTATTGAATCAAACTTCGGAAAAAAAGGGAAGTTGTTTTGTCGCTGATGCTAGGCCAATAGCTCGTCGATTCGTCTTCCCTCGAATGGCGCGGTGGGTTGTACGTCGGACAACTCGCGCGCCTTAACGAAGCGAAGTACTCCCGTCCGCAGTGTCGTGATAAAGTTTCGCGACTCGATCCGCTCCCAGCTGCCAACCTGTCCGGTTCGGAAAAGTCGGTCCTGGTCGCGGTTGAACCTATTCGTGAGATTGTCGGTCGCCGTCATGAGCGCAATTTGCGTTTTGGCCGTAATACCGGTGCCCGCCTTTAGCTCCTCAAGCGCGGTCGCCTTCGCCGCTTCGATTAAACTTCGATAGACGCCATACTCGCTGTCATTCCTAACGAAATACGTCGGCCAGTTAAGTGGCAGCGCTCCGTCTCGTGGGCTGATCACGATTTGCCCGCCGATCGTACCACGTTCGTAAGTGATCTTCCGAAGATGTTCGGGCGTAAGTACACCTTTCGCGGAAAGCTGGTCAAGCAGCTTCTGTTTTAATAGTGCTTCCTCCAACAGTGGTTGAATTCGTTCCAGCTCGACCTCTTTTCGGTGTTTGTCCGGCTCGGACTCGGCCTTGGTAACTTCGAGCTTAAGGCGAGCGATCTCATCATGAACCTGCTCGCGATAGATTTCCTGTGACTCCGCGACATTGCCGCAGACATTCAGAAAGAAGTTCAACGCTCTCCCGCTCCGGACCGCCCCTCGTGACTGTTCCGGCAACGACAAATAGATGTGCTTGAATTGAGCATCTACTCGCTGCAGCCGCTCGACGCGTTTAGAGAGCCCTTCGGTTTTTGGGAGCTGCTGACGCGATTCGGCTTGGAACGTATCCAGTGCCCAGTTTCGAAGTCGATTGAGGTATTTGAGACGATCGATATCTCGTTCACGTTTTTCACGCTCGCTGCTTGCTCGTTGTTTCTCAAGCTGACTGAATGCCATGGCCCGGTCGATCAAAAGCAGCCTCTGCTCGTCTTTCCTGGCTTCGGCAAGTCTGGCACGCGCTTCCTCGAATTCGGCAAGAGCCGCAAGTGTGGCACGCTCGTCGCCGAATCCCGCCAATGCACGACAACTCACGCCAAGCAACGCAGCGAAGAACCATATCATTCTTAGAGCGGACATGAGTTTTCTCCCGACAGACAATCTCGAATTCAAGGAATCAAGGGCAGGAGCCTGTCAATCAAGGTTCCGTACATTACCTTCTGAGAACCAAATACGATGCCAACCACCTTACCGCCTCGATCAACAATGGGGCTTCCGTCGGCACCATCAAACCAATCGACAGATAGCACCAAATTTGGCAAATCGTCTTGGGCACCTGACGTCACCTCTGTTGTGCGGATCGTCCCCTGCTTCGCGAGCAGTTTCGGCGCGTTTAAGCTGTCGTATGATCTATAGTACTCCGGCGAATACGGAATCCCATAACCCAATACCACGATCTCCATTCCCACCACTTCCGTGCCGTCCCTGCGAAGGTCCGCGGCGGTCGCCATTTGGCAGGCATCCGGCAGCTCTCGCGACAACTGTACTACGCCAACATTGTAAGCCAAGCTACGAGGATCCCCTGGCTCATCCGGCAAATAACTCGAGTGCAGCTCGAGGCGTTGTACGCCGAAAAAAGGATCCGTTTCGGTTGCGCAAAACACAAACACTTTCGCACCTTGGTCGTGATACTTTTTTAGTTCTGAAATCTCACGAGCTGTACTGACGACGAAGTTGCGTCGAATCGCCCAGCCTGTGCAGAGTGGATACTTCCTGCCTCGGAGCTCGGCCCCCAGCCAAACCGTAGCACCGGACACAGCGTTGCGCACTTCGTCGATGGAGAGTGGTCTCGATGTTTGCCGCGACGCCGTTTCGACAGGCGCGGGCTTCACGGGTGACGCTTCCGTACGAGGCGAATCGCTAGTCGTTGCGGGTGCGGTTTCAGACGCAGGTACCTGAGCTACGGCCATCGGCGGCGATGGTGATGGAGCTTTTTCCACAGTCACGGGTGTGACCATTGGCTGAACGATCGGCACTTGCGTGGCAGCTCGGCTGACGTAAATGATGCTTATGATTGCAACGCAAGCGACAGCCAGCATCGAACCTAAAGCTAAATGTCCTGAAGAAAACAGCTGTTTCGGTGCGTCGTTGGTGTCGTGCGCCGAGTTACTGGGCTCCGGCGGAATCACGGACGGGCTGGGCAACGCAGGAGCCGTTGTGCCCACCTTCGATACGATCTCAAACTCGATATCCGGTCCTTCCTCCGATAGTCGAATGACGTCGCCCGCCCGAACCCTCGCTGATTTGCCGCTAGAAACGGGGGACTGATTCAGGAATACGTACCCGACCCCAGTGTTTTCGATTTTCCAGCCGCCCGCGTCGAGCGACACACATACCTTCCTCGAAGCCGCACACGGATCTTCCGGGAATCGCAATTGGATCGGCGATGCGTCGTCATTGATCACGACGCGATCAGAATCGGAACGAACGACCGCGCCCTGAAGGCTGCCAGTCAGAATATGAAACTCCACCGGCATGGAACTGAAATCTCCCTCTTTTGCTTGATGGCTCGATTCTAGCCGTCGTAACCAACCTCAACAAGCAAGATCTGCACATTTGATGGACACTGAAGGTTTCGGATGACATCGCGTCGAATGGTTGCGCCATTTCTTAAAACGAGCGGCCAGCCGGTGTGACGATTCCGCGCCGTTGTCGGACAAAGCCAGGTCTGGTTGTTAGTGGCGCACGGCTTGAGCAACGTGACTAAATCCGATGCTCTACGCCCTCCGCTTCAGTCGCGGGCTAACGCCACGCTCTCAATTGTTGGGCTCTGCTAGAACGGAACTGGATACGCGGAAGCCGACGGTGCCATGGCGGGCCGACGGCGTGTCCCCAGAGCGAAACGCCGACCGGGAGAACTGCTCAGGGGTGGCCCAACTGCCGCCACGGAACACCCGGGCCGAGCCCGTGCGACATCTGGCGTTCGGCTGCATCGCGTATGACCTCGACGTCGTCCTCGAAACGCGCCAGCCCCAGCAACCGATAGTGATCCGCTGGTTGTTCCTCCGGCCGAATGCCGAGCCAACGATAGTAGGGATCGAACGGTTTTGACATCGATGCTCACTTCTTAAACGTCACGTTTCCTAACTTATTCCGGTCAAGTGTGAATCAAAGCCAGTTGAAGCGACCGTCGAAACACTTAACAGCCGCGCCTGCCACTCCCTCGACCGGAAACGAACGCGATGCCCACGGGACGTAAACACTGAATGCCCTTCCTTTTTCGCCGCCATTGCGTAACGTTGATAAGCTCCAATAGTATCCCATCAACGATACGAAGGTCAATGAACTGCGGCATACCGGATGTTCGATACTCAATGAGCGCAGACAAAATGAAAAGTCCGTCGATTTGGCGAGTATTTCTTTATGGGCGAGTTCCGTAAGATTTGCAACTCAGTGGTTAGGCGGTCGACGGATTCCACCAGTTGATCTGGCGGAGTTTCGTTCGTCTGTCACGCCGGATCTGCGTCCAGCCATGTAAGACACATCCTGCGACAGAGCCCACTCCGCTATCAAATTAAAATCGGCTCTCTCTGTCCTGCGAATCTGCGCTGCGAGACGCGGCGGACGATCTCTGCTCGTTCATACGTCAACGGAATTGCCGGAGGGAGCGTCTGCATCGAGAAGGGTTTGCTGGGCATGCCGTCGACGAGGAGCCGCACATAGGCCGTGTACTTGGGAAGCCCTATGAGATTCTCCGTTGTGATCTGGCCGGGATATTTACTCAGCTGCTCCGCCAGCCGTGCGGCGTCGTCGCTGCCAACTTGAAAGCTGATAATCGACCCCACGTTGCCGAAAACGGCATCGGCAGTCTCGTCATTCAACTGCGAAAGATATTGATGAGCGACGATCAGCGATAGATGGAACTTGCGGGCCTCGCTGAGTACGGAAGCAAAGCTGCCGGTCGTAAAATTCTGAAACTCATCGACGTAGAGCGAGAAGTCTCGCCGCTCGATTTCGGGAATGTCCGCGCGCGTCATCGCAGCTTGTTGAATGCTGGTCACGAGCAATGCGCCGAGCAGCGTCGAGTTATCCTCGCCGAGTCGTCCTTTGGAAAGGTTTACGATCAACACCCGTCCCTCGTCCATCACGCGTCGGAAATCGAGGGCCGGCTTCGGATGGGTGACGATGGCACGGATAGTATTGTTCACGACGAATGGACGCAATTTGTTCTGGATCGCGGCCACCGCCTCGGTGCGATAGTTGTCGCTCCAACTC
>CAUJKL010000474.1 GCA_963204995.1 Planctomycetota bacterium
ACTCGATTGGGCCAGACAGACCGCCGAAGCCACTTGGGGGCCGATCGCACTGAATAGCAAGGTGTTTTCGTTTGAAGACACCAAGTACTACGAAAAGACGATGGGGACGGACTTGAAGAAGACGTTCTTTGCATTCGAGCAACTAGTCGATCCCACAGCGTTGATCGACATTAAACTTCGCACGAACGAACTCGAAGAGCAGTATCGCGCGGAGAACGAGCACTCCGAACCTCGCCCAATCAATCTCGATCCCGGTTACGTCACCGAAGCCAAACTCGTCCTCGCCACGACGAAAGACCGCGACCATCGTCTCTATCTCGGTCGCGGCATCTTCGCGGAAGTGACAGTACATTTCTGTCGCGGTGTCTGGAGGACACATCCGTGGACCTATCCCGACTATCAATCCGCAGGCTACCACGAGTTCTTGACTCAGTGCCGCGATTATCTGCGCGGGCGATTGCGCGGCGACTTGAAGTTTCCATGAAGCCTCGCGCCGAGTTACGATGTCCCCGAACCGTAAAGAGGGAAGACAATGGTTCAAAACTTCAAACGCACAAACCGAACGCTGAGCGCGGAACAAAAGCAAGAATACGATGCGATTCGGAAAACGGTGCAAAAGGAGTTTCCTCCGTTGAGCCCGGCTCACGGACCATCCGCGCGGCCCGCGTGAAACAAGGTCTCACCTTGGAGCAGCTGGCAAGACAGGCAGGCTTCGCGACTGCGGACATGGTGCGGGACATCGAATACGGTTCAGACGCCAAAATGTCCGATGTTACCGTGACCGCGATCGCCGCTGTACCAGTGCGGACATGTTGTTCGGTCACTAAAAAAGCGGAAAGGGGTCAGAACTCTTTATTGGCCTCGGTCGTTGACTTTTTCGGCCGGCCTCGCGGGCGGATCGTCAGATCTAGCTCGAGATTCTTACTTAACTTCATCAACCCACGCCTCGCAACCGAAAGGCAGGCTGCGTTCCACGCTTCGTCGAATGGCTGCCAACTCGTCCGCGTCTGGCGTTTGCTCCACGTAGGCCTCCCAGCGGCGCTGGCGCACGGCGGCATACGCAGGCAATTGTTCATATGGCTGGCAAACGCTCAGCAGTTCATTCGCAGCGCCCTGGGCATGCGACGCGTAGCTGCTCCTGCGATACTCACTGGCGCGTTCCACCATCTTGGCGCGAACAGGGTTTGCTTCAATGTAGCGGAGCACCGTCAGCAGATGGTCGTCATCCTCGATCACGGGACTCTTGAACCGGCCTTCTTGAACCGGCCTTGCCAGACGTGCCCCAGGCTTTGGCGATGTTTGTGGTAACATTGCGTATGAGAAACCAACACGCTTTGCACGAGCTGACTGATGCTATGTTGCTGTGGCCGGAGCAGCAGATGGAAATGGTTGCTGAATTCGCCTCAGCTGTCGCAGAAGAAATCGCTGTGCTGAAGTCTCGGCAGGCTAACAACAAGGACGCCCCCTGTCGTACCTCAGCTGAGAAAACTCCAAGATCGCACCGGCAATTCGTTCGGGATCGGCGGGTTTTGTGATCCAGAGGTTGACGTTTCGACGAGCCTTTTGCATGTTGGCGGACGTCGCGTCGGTGCCGCTGACGGCGATGAGAATTAAATCCTTCAAGCGATCACTCGTGCGAATCGAAGTGATGGTCTTGGGACCATCGAGTCGCGGCATGTTCATATCGAGTAGCACGACCTCGGGAAGTGGGCCGTCGTTGAGCCGGCGGAGCGCGTCGATGCCGTCTTTGGCATGAGTAACCTCGTAGCCTCGTTCGGTCAGGTAGTCGGATAGCAGATGTGCCTCCATGTCGTCGTCTTCGACCAGCAACACGCGCTGCGCATCGCCCTCGCAATTGGAGTCACAACGACCGACATGGCACTCATGCGAATCGTGTAGCTCGTCGCTCAGATTAGCCAACATCGCTTCGGCCGCCGTTCGAGCAGCAGTTGACTTGCCATCATCCAGCATTCGGCAGATCGCCCGGAATGCCAGCGACGCAGCATAGAGGCGATTTCGCAACTCATGGACTTGCTCTCGTGTCGGCATCGCGTTGGCATCTTCGTGACTGCCTCTCTGTTCAGTCTGGTCGAGTTTCATGCTCTCCGTCTTCGCTGTTCGTGCGAATTGATCTTCGCCACTCGGCTTGTGGGCGAGGATGATCTCGACTGGCATCCAAGAATACTCCAGCCGATCGGCACCAATGCTGAAGCCGGCGTCCTCAACCGCCCGCTCAAGATGAATCGGTCGGCAGTCCATGAAGTTCGGGAAGTGGCGGTGCGTCCACTCAAAGGCTTTGGCCACCAGTGGCGGCCTGCCTGCTTTCGACAACGCCGCGACGACGAGTCTACCGTTGGGACGCAGAACGCGTTTGCACTCGGCCAACACTTGCGGAATCTCTGCCGAGTCGAACAGTTCCAAAGTGAAACACAGAATCACCGCGTCCATCATGTCATCGTCAAATGGCAACGATACCGCATCGCCGCGCACCAGCTCAACTCGTGCGTTCAGTTTCTTAGCCTCGAGCACTAACTCGGTCAGGCGGAGCATCTCTTGCGAGATGTCGATCCCGTAGACACGGCCTTCTTCGCCCACGCTTTCCGCGACGCGCGACAACAGGTGTCCCGTACCGCAGCCAATCTCCAAGATCCGTTCACCCGGTGCCGGGGACAGCATGTCGAACGCCGTCTCGCGAATCGGTTGCTCACTCCGCTCCGCCAACAAGTCATAGCACGGTGCAATCTTGTCGTAAAACTTGCGCCGCTCGTCTTTCGTTCTGAGAAGCTGAGCCAACTCAGACTCGCATGCTGACTCGCCATGCCGGCGGCTCGATAGATTGCTGCCGCCGACTTGGCGTCTTCTATGCTTAGCGTGAAAAGAGTCTGTATCGGCTTTCGAATCCGCAATGCCTTCGTAGAGCATGTCTCACCTTCCTATCTCGACCTAACCTGATGGAATGCGAGTAGAATCAGCCAGCAACGGAATGCAAAGCGTAGGCCAATGCTGACAGAGAAATCACTCGCAACAGGCATGTATCAACAAGTTCTCCGGCAGCCGCGACTTAGCCATTTCGCCGTGCGGACGGCTCGACCTGCGGCTTGCTATCGATCGATGCCATCTTGTCCGCAAGCCGACAATCTGTCACTTGGCGTCGCGTCGGTTTTGACAACTTGTCACGCGGCGTCGCTGACCATTTCAACGGCTGCGCCAAGCATTTGATCGCGCAGTATCACTTCATGCCGGTGAATCGGAACTTCGGGTGGAGCCTCGAAGCCGAGGCGAACTCGCCCTCCCTTCGCTTCTAATACGACAACTTCGACGCCGTTTCCAATACAAACACGTTCGCCAGCTTTGCGGCTAAGTACGAGCATCTTCCTACCTCCATGAGCAATGAGTAACGCCATTTGAGGCTGCTGCCGCCAGCGTAAGCCGTTATGCCGGGTCGACTGCAACCAGTTCATCGTGTTTCGTAACCAATATGTCCGATCGCTGTTCGAGTTACTGCGCGGGTTACTACGCGACTTGGCATGGTCAAATCCCCCATACGGCGCGCGTTTTGCAATTTCGGAAGTTTCAGTATGAGTAACTCACGCACCAAGCCGTTTTACCGATCACGCGTCTTGATCGTGGATGACCACCCGATCGTGCGGCAGGGATACGCGTTCATCATCGGCACGGAAGACGATTTGCAAGTCTGCGGCTCTGCCAGTTGCGAAGTGGAAGCGATCGAGCAAGTTCGCAGCACGAGTCCGGATCTGGTTATCGTCGATATCATGCTCGAAAACGGCAGCGGCATCGAACTTGTAAAACGGCTGGCCCGTGACTACACCGAGGCGCGAACACTTGTGATTTCCGCCCATGACGAGTTGATCTACGCCGAGCGTGCGCTCGACGCGGGAGCTGCAGGCTATCTCAATAAGAACGAAGCAACAGACTGTTTGATCGATGCCATGCGGCAAGTGCTTCGAGACGAGGTCTATCTGAGCGATCGCATGACAAAACGCATCCTCCATCAGAAGATACGCGGCAACCATCACGCTCAGCAATCCCCGCTAGCCGTCCTCTCCGATCGTGAACTCCACGTCTTCCGGCTGATTGGACAGGGCATGGCCACGCGTCACATCGCCCAAGAGTTGTCGCTCAGCCCCCGCACCATTGAACGCTATCGCGAAAACATCAAACAAAAACTCAGCCTCCGCAGCGCGACGCAGCTCGTGCAATCGGCGACGAAGTGGGTACTCGACGCAGGTGGTTAAGCATGGTTCCTTTGAGGACCTGGATGCTGCGGCACCGACCTCAAGTGCCGGCTGGCTCAAGGTAAAGAAGTGGAGAATGTTGTGTGCCAGTGAGTTTTAGCGTGCGTGTCTAACGACGATGTAACTGACAAGCTGTCGCGTCGCGTGCCAAGCTGTCATTCGCTTGGTGGTCTTCCCGCCGATTCCTGGTCATCTCAGGGAATGGCACGCTCCTTGCAATTCCAAGGTTGTGTTTGGCTTGCGGCACCAAGGAGTGCTTGCGAGCCGCTACGCATGCGTAATTCCAAAGGCTCAAACGAAACAACTTTGTGAAACAGACGGAGGTGTATGATGTCTCGGCGAAAGAGAGCATTCCCAGCAGTGTTGGTGTTGCTCCTGACGGGTTCACTCGTGGTGGCGGCAGCGTGGCACTTGCCCAACGCGATCAGTCAGTTGGCTTATGCCGTGGAACGCGGCCAGTCGGAAGCAGCGAGCGAGCAGTTGCAGACTGCGAATCACCTGTCAGATGCGTTCAAGTACGTGGCGAAGTCCATGCGGCCATCGGTTGTGAGTATTAGCTCGGTGAAGCGGCTTCAGATCCAGCAGCCGCAAGTTCGGCGTTTCGGCGGCAACGGGCAGATGCCCGACGAGTTCCGCCAGTTCTTTGGCGACGATCTCTTTGACCGCTTCTTTTTCGAAATGCCAACCCCTCCCCGCGGCTATGAACAGCAAGGGTTGGGGACCGGTGTGATCATGAGCGAAGATGGCTACATCGTGACCAACAATCACGTCGTCGCCGGTGCCGATGAGGTGAAGGTAACGCTGTCGGACAAGCGTCAATTCATAGCCGAGATCGTGGGGACCGACAAACCCACCGACATCGCCGTTCTGAAGATCAACGCCGAGAATCTGAAGCCGTCGCGCTGGGGCAGTTCGAGCGAACTCGAAGTCGGCGACTGGGTGCTGGCGGTTGGAAGTCCCTTCGGATTGGAGCAGACCGTCACGGCTGGCATCGTCAGCGCCAAGGGCCGGGCGAATGTTGGCATCACCGACTACGAGGACTTCATTCAAACGGACGCCGCCATCAACCCCGGCAACAGCGGCGGGCCGCTGGTCAGCTTGCGTGGCGAAGTGATCGGCATCAATACCGCGATCGCATCGCGCAGCGGCGGCAACATGGGAGTGGGTTTTGCAATTCCCAGCGACATGGCCAGTACCGTGATGGACAAGTTGATCAATCATGGTGAAGTCGACCGTGGTTACCTGGGAGCGCTGATCCAGGATTTGAACGAAGACCTGGCCGCCTCGTTTAGCTATGAAGGCACGGATGGTGTCCTGCTCGGCGACGTTGTTGATGACGGGCCGGCCGCGAAGGCGGGACTGAAAGCCGGCGACATCGTCATCGATCTCGACGGCAAGCGGATGAAGAGCGCGAATCAGCTTCGTAACGCCGTCGCGGCCACACCGGCCGGCACGACGTCCAAACTTCGCATCTATCGCGATGGCAAAGAGAAGGTCTTAGCCGTCGAGATCGGACAACTCGAAGCTTCAGCTAGTTTTTCCGGACGCGATGGTGCCGCGGATAGCGACCTTGGCATCACGGTTCAGACGCTGAACGCTGAGACCGCGCGACAGCTCGGATATGACGAAGACGTGAAAGGAGTCGTCGTCACTGAAGTCGCACCAGGTAGCGCGGCGGCTGCTGCTGGCATTCGCCCGCGTGACATCATCGTCTCGGTGGGCGGTCAGGGAGTCGCGGACGCGGCCGGTTTCCGCAAAGCGATCGAAGACAACGATCTCAAACGCGGTATCCGGATGCAAGTGATGAGCGAGGGATCGCGCCGCTTTGTGTTCATTCGGTCCAATCGATAAACCTCTTCACACCGTCGCGAGTCGTCGCTCGTCTTGCGATGAGGCAAGCGGCTCGCGGCGGCTGTTATAATGGGAACTCATTGCTCGTGAGAGATTTCTTCCGGCTTGGCAAAGAAAACGCCTTCGTCCTTCGCATGCTTTTGGATCAAGTCCACCCATTCTTCCTTTTTCTCTTTGATCCGTGGATGGAATTCGTCCCAATCGAACCCTGCAAGCGATTCACCGATTGCGTCGGTGGCCCACATCAGGTCTTCGAGCCCCGCATGAAACCCGTACTCTTGAATTCCTGAAATCCGAACAAACATGACATCCCACAAAGCATCATTGCGAGTTGTCTCAACGTCGTCTCCGTTCAAGACAAGGTCGCGGCTCTCGAAAGACGGTTTGGCATCGACATCTTGAAGGCAGGCCAATACAAGTCGATACGAACTGGTCCAAGTTCCGCAGTTATCCATGTATCTTCGTACAAGTGACGAGTGAGTGAGCGAACGTCTGCCGTCAATTCCACTCGCGTACGCTTCGATGAAGACCCATGCTCGCTCAGTGCGGTGATAATGTGCAAGCGCATTGATGTGTCCGTCAAACGTATCTGATTCCCACGCATGCTTCTCACTGTAAAAACCTCGCTGAACCGGCTGGCCAGATGAAAGGCTCACGAGGCCAGAATACATCGCGTATTCCGCCGCGTGTTCACGGATGCCCTCGTCAACCACGAAGACTGGGAGGTCTTTGCGATGCAGATATTTACATGTCGTATCGTCCGGGGCGTGGATGATCGAGTTGTGCTGAAGGCAGTAGCCAATCCCAGGTCCAATATTTGCTGATTGGCTACAGTTATGCACACAATTCCGGCA
>CAUJKL010000475.1 GCA_963204995.1 Planctomycetota bacterium
TAGCGACCAACGGGAGCGGGTTGTGTCCAACCGAGCGATAGCTCGCATTGGCTGCGGCCCTGCCGCCCTACATCAGTTATGGCTGCATCTGATGTTATTGCGCGGCGACTTTGAAGTGGCGTAAGCTTCCAGCTTGCGCCACTCAGCAGACGGCAAGCTGGAAGCTTGCCCCACTTTGTGGCGGAGCCGCCTTAAGACAACCGTTTACTTACAGCACAAGGCGAAGCCAACGATGAACAACGGATCGTTACTGCTTGTGGACGATGATCGGCACGTCCTCGACTCGATGTCCGATTGGTTACGCGAACAAGGCTACGACGTCGCCGAGGCGTCGAGTCGCGCGGATGCCCTGCGACAGGTTGACCACCGAAGTTTTGACCTGGTCTTGTCCGACGTGCGATTGCAAGACGGCGACGGGTTCGATGTCTTGGCTCATTGTCGCAAGCACCATCCCGAGACGACTGTCATCTTGTTAACCGGTTATGGAACGGTCGAGACGGGCGTCGAAGCGATCCGCGCCGGCGCGTTTGATCTGCTAACGAAGCCGTTGATCGACGAAGAGTTGTTGATGTCGATCAATCGCGCATTGTCGCAACGCGAAGTCATCGAAGAAAACAAGAAGCTCAAAGAGCAACTCGATCTCCGCTTTGGCATGGACAACATCGTCGGACACGATCATCGCATGTTGAAGATCTATGACATGATCGACAGCATTGCGGACACGAAAGCCACCGTTCTGATTACAGGTGAGAGTGGCACCGGTAAGTCGCTGATTGCCCGCGCGATCCATCGTCGCAGCGGTCGGCACAAAGGCGCATTCGTCGAAATCGCTTGCGGAGCGCTTCCAGAAGCGCTGCTCGAGAGCGAATTGTTCGGACACGTCGCCGGTGCATTTACTGGGGCGGCGGGCGAAAAGATGGGTAAGTTCTTACAAGCCGATCGCGGCACGATCTTCTTAGACGAGATCGGAACAGCATCGCCCAGCATGCAGGTCAAATTGCTGCGAGTGCTGCAAGAAATGGAGTTTGAGCAAGTTGGCGGAACGAAAACATTCCACGTCGATGCACGCGTCGTGTTAGCCACAAACGAAGAGCTTTCTCGTGCGGTTGCCGAAGGACGATTCCGGCAAGATCTGTTTTATCGCGTCAACGTGATTAACATCGAACTTCCTTCGCTGCGCGAGCGAATCTCCGACATTCCGTTGCTCGCACAGCACTTCCTCGCTTCCGTCTGCGAAGAATCAGGTCGCAAGATGGAGGGGTTTACCGACGAGGCTTTAACGGCGATGCGTCGCTATCAATGGCCGGGCAATGTCCGTGAGTTGCAGAACGTTGTCGAACGAGCGGTGCTGCTTGGCAAGGGACCAAGAGTCACGCCGGCGGATTTGCCGAACCAGTTCGCATCGGGAGCCCCCGTTGTTTTGCAATCACCATCATCATCGGGCGTCTCGCTCAAGAACGCCTTGGACGCACCCGAGCGTCAGATCATCCTCGACGCATTGCAATCGAACAACTGGAATCGCAACGCGACGGCCGAGTTGCTGGGCATCAACCGCACGACGCTCTACAAGAAGATGAAGAAGCTCGGTCTTCAAGACCCGCGCCAAGCGATGACGTTCGTGCAGCAGTAGCGTGCCATTCGTTTGATCGCCTGCCGCTACCGCGCGGCAGTCTGGAGATCTTACATGATGACTGACCGCGATGAAATCAAGGGTCTCGCAACAATTAGGTAGCTTGACGGGTTCGGTCTGGAAGGGCTCGCAACATCAGCGGCAACAGCAAGAGGTTACCGACAAGTCCGCCGAGCATCGAGAAGCTGACGAGCACACCAAAATAGATCGTCGGTACGAACTCGCTGGTGCAAAGGATCGAGAAGCCGACAATCAAGGCCAAGGTTGAAAAGACCACGGCCAGCCCCACCGTTTGTTGCACTTCAGCGAGCGCCTCGACAACACCCTTGCCTTCGCATCGAGCGCGTTGGAAAGACGTGATGTAGTGGATCGAGCTATCGACGGACAGTCCCATCGACACCGCGGCGATCATGGCCGCTCCCATGTTGATTCGCAAATCCAGCCAGCCCATCAAGCCGAGCACCAAGAGAATTGGCAACGCGTTGGGGACCATCGCGATGGCTGCATACAGCGGATTGCGAAAGGCGATCGTCATCATCAAGAAGATGCCCGCAGCGGCCACGCCAAACGTGACCCATTGGTCGCGGATCATGCTCTCGATCAAGTTTGTCAACAACACATAGAAGCCTGTTACTGGCGATTCCGGAATCGCTGCGGCTGTGGGAAATTCTTCGAGCGTGAGCTGCGTCACCTGATCGATGATGCTTTGCTTCTGCCGAGCATCCTGCCGCTCGCGAGCTCGCAACATGATGCGGAAGTAATGCCGATCGGTTCCTGGCTCCTGACCGTACAGCGCGGCGTAGAACGCCGGTATCCTTAGTTGCATGCCCGCGAGAGAGGCGCGGACCAGGCTTGCACGAATTGCGTTGAGTCGAATTCGGTTCAGATCCACGACGGAACTGGCGATCACGGCATCGCTCAGGCTGATGACTTTCGTGAGACCGGGAGCCGATTGGCCGTCTTCGTCCAGCACCAAGACTTCGTTTCGCAGTCGCTGTTCCAACCGTTGCACCCGCTGTAAATAGTTCCAATCGAGTTGCTCTGGAGCGGGCAGGATTACGTCAAGCACGCCTGCTCCGCCGAGATTCTCTTCGACGAAGTCATAGGCACCAACGATTGGGCTGTCGTGTCGAAAGTTTTTCGTAAAGTCCGTTTCGACTTGCAATCGGAGCACGCCGGTGACACTTAGTGCCGAGACGAGAAGCATGACGACGGTCGTCAATAGGGGATGCTTGGCGGCCCGCTCGGGTAGTCGCGTCAATCCGGCGGACAGGTAGCTCTCGCCCCACGCTTGTTTGGGAATGTTGTCGAAACGCCCAACAAGCGCCAGCGCGGGGACGACTAAAGCCACGCTGACCAGGACGAGCAACGACCCAATCACCATCATCCGTCCGAAGTCCTGGATCGGACCGACGTCGGCGGCCAGTAACGCGCCGAACCCTACCGTATCGGTCGCGATGGCCCAAAAGATCGGGGCAGCCAATAGCGTTCCGGCACGTGTGAGTGCCTCACGCGGAGCCAGACCAGCGAGCCGCCCTTCGCGAAAGCGCACGATCAAGTGGACGACGGTCGCGATGCCGACCACCGTGACGATAGCCACCAACATCGAGCTCACAAGACTGAGCCGCAAGCCCGATAGAACCAATGTCGCTTTGGTCAGCAACAACGTCAGCTGCACGACCAGCAACGGAATCACAACCCAGCGAAGGCTCCGAAAACAGAGCAGGATCACGACGGAGAGGAGAATCGTTGACCAAGTGCCTAAACGTTGGCCGTCTTCTTCGACATAGCGTAAGCCATCCGACACCATCACCGGCTCGCCAGCCAACCACCCCGGCGGCAGACCGTCTGGCAGGTTTCGAATGATCGCTTGTAGCCGGTCGATGGTTTCGCGACGTGAGACGGACGACTTCGACTCTGGTAACAACAGACAGACGGCGGCCACCGTTCGCGCATCGGCACCATGCGTGTAATTCTCAAACAGCAATTGCGTAGGCTGGGCCAACGGGTTGTCACGATCGACGACAGCCTCGCCAATTGGCCGGTCGAGGCTCAGCACATCGTGGACGCCTGGCACTGCCCGACACTGCCCGGCGATTTTGGCGAGTCGCTCGATGCCGCTCCGATTGGAATTTAACAGATCGGGGTCCACGTAGACCGCCATCACGACTTCGTTCCCGCCAAACGTATCCTGCAGCAAGTGATACGGAGGCAGCAACGGATCGGCGGGCGAGAACATGTTCTCGATCGAACGATCGAACTGCATCCGACTGGCTGGCGAGTACGCACACACGGCTAAGACGACGGCTAAGCCGAGCAAGGGCCAGCGAGACGAAATTAGAAAATTCGTAAGCCGATGTGAGATTGAGAACATCATCTTGATCGACAACGCCACTTTCGCAAAATACTCGCTGATGCCTGTCGTGGGCAGGCGCTATCAAAGATCCCGCTGTTGTCTAACACACAAGCCGCCGCAAGTAAACTCGCCGAGCTGCGATCGACTTAACGGCTTATTGACCGTTCTTCGCGCTGGCACCTATAATCCGCTGCTCACTACTTAACTCAACGCATTGAGCGGAATAGTTGCGATGAAGATTCACGAGTATCAAGCGAAGCAAGTCCTGCGTGGCGCAGGGGTTGCCGTTCTCGAAGGCCATGTTGCCGAGACGCCGGAAGCCGCTGCCAAGGCCTTTGAGACGCTGGGTGGACCGATCGCGGTCGTCAAAGCCCAGATCCATGCCGGCGGACGTGGCAAAGGGACCACGAAGGAGAATCAGGCACAGCACGGTGTGCAGCTCGTCAAGAGTGCCGACGAAGCGCGTACCGTCGCCGCAGGGTTGCTCGGAAAGACGCTGGTCACCATTCAAACGGGCCCGGAAGGCAAGACGGTCAACAAGGTGTTCGTCGAGGCCGGCTGTAAGATCGCTCGCGAGTTGTATCTCGGTATCGTGCTGGATCGAGCCGCTGCGATGCCCGTGTTGATGTGTTCGACCGAAGGTGGTGTCGAGATCGAGAAAGTCGCCGAGGAGACGCCCGAGCTGATCTTCAAGGAACATTTCGATCCACACTTCGGTCTGCAAAGTTATCAAGTCCGCAAACTGTGCGCGAAGCTCGGCATCAAAGGCAAGAGTGTTCGCAGCGCCGACAAGTTTATGCGTGGACTGTGCAAGGCGTATGTCAAATACGATTGCAGTCTGGCAGAGATCAATCCGCTGGTCGTGACCGCCGATGGCGAGCTCGTCGCGCTCGACGCGAAGATGAGTTTCGACGACAACGCCATGTTCCGCCATCCAGACATCCTCGAATTCCGTGACATCAGCGAAGAAGAGCCTTCGGAAGTTCGTGCTGCCGAAGCGGGGCTGAGCTACGTCAAGCTCGAAGGCAACATCGGCTGCCTCGTCAACGGAGCCGGTCTGGCGATGAGTACGATGGATATCATCAAGCTGAATGGCGGCCAACCCGCGAATTTTCTCGACGTCGGCGGCGGTGCGAATGCCGAGCAAGTAACCGAAGCGTTCCGGATCATTCTGTCCGACCCTCACGTCAAAGCCGTGCTGGTGAATATCTTCGGCGGCATCATGCGATGTACGACGATCGCGAACGCGTTGGTTCAAGCGTATAAAACAGTCGG
>CAUJKL010000476.1 GCA_963204995.1 Planctomycetota bacterium
TTCCCGAGTAGGTTATGCGAGAAGACATGGATAAGGTGATTGTCGAACGGCCGCGAATCGGCTCGCGTCTACCTTCTCGCAAGAAGGGCTACCGCAAGTATGTACAAAATACTGCTATCGACAATCTTCCGTCACGCGAACCAATGCTGGGCCGTTGGCGTGGTCGCGAACGATGGCTAAACGAACATCTCGGTCCCATGCGACGATTTCTGCGGTCGCGAAAGCGATAACAATCGCATCGCTAACCACGAACCTTTCTCTGGCCGCAGCCTCTTGATTCATTACCGGCGATAACGACCTGACTGCCGTTGCGGAGTACAGGAGAAGTTGGAAGTGTGAACGAGGAAGTGTGAAAGCAGCTACGAATTCGCACGTGACTTCTTGATGATCGTCGTAAGTATCGCGATCAACTCGTTGCATTCCTCCGTAACCGGACGCAGTCGGTCGGCGGGGAGGACTTCCGTCTCAGCGAGCAGGCGAAGCCAATAGTGTGTTTCACGGGCTTCTTTGCAGGCGATGCTGTACTTCGCGACGAAGTCGGCGCGACTCTGGCTTGCCTGTCCCTCTTCGACATTCGCACCTATTGACGTGCCGGACCGCAGCAGTTGGCGACTCAAGGTTCGCCCAACACCGGGAGTTGCATCAAGAACCTGACAAAGTTTCACGATTCTAGTCGCAAACGCGAACGTTCGCTCGGGCAAATCGGTCTTCATAGCATCGTCCTCCGCTTGCCAGATTAGAGCTAATAAGCGGCTTCCTTTCAAACTTCACCCTTCACATGTCAAACTTTTTCCATGGTCAACAAGACTTTGTTTTCAAGCACCAAGAACAAGCTGCCGCGCGCTGACTCGTTCAACGAGGCCGGCGGCCGCGCGTACAAGTTCGCGCCGAAGCATGCTCTGGCCCAGATGGCTGCGACCGGTTGCTTCAACGGCGTGTTCTACGCGACCGCACAGAACCAACTCGCGGAGATGCAAAAGCTAATCGACCAGGTCGATGATAACGTCTTCCTGGCCAAGCTCGCGGTCTACGCGCGTGAGCGTGCCTACATGAAGGACATGCCAGCGGCACTGTTGGTTGTCCTGTCAAAGCGCGACACGGAGCTGATGCACCGCGTGTTCGATCGAGTTATCGACAACGGTCGCGTTATGCGCACCATGTTCCAGATGATTCGTTCGGGACAGTTCGGTCGTACCAGCTTGTCGTCTTCGTTGCAGCGTGCGTTTCAGCGTTGGTTGAACGAGGCATCGGTCGGCAAGTTGCTGTCGGCTTCGATCGGCAACGATCCGAGTCTGCGCGACGTGCTGCGGATGGCTCGCCCGACGCCGAAGGACAACGCACGCCGTGCGCTGTTCGGTTGGCTGACGGACAAGGAGATCGCCAAGTGGGCTCCGGCAACCGAGACCGACTTGCCAGCTCAGGTCCAAACCCTGATCGCGTACCGCAATGCGGACTCGGTCGAGGCACAGACGCTGATCGCCGGTGACTTGCAGGTTCGTTGGGACTTGTTGGCCGATGCGGCCAAGGGTCCGCTCGTCTGGAAGGCAATCGCCCGCCAGATGGGGCCGCAGGCATTGCGCATGAACCTCAACACGCTTTTGCGTCACAAGGTCTTCACCGTAGCTCGACTCTCTGAGTCGAGCGGTCACGACTCGGAGAGTCGTGCTACGGTGGATCGCGAGATGATCGACTACGTGGCGGATCGGCTGACAAGTGTTGACGAAATCCGTCGCTCGCGTCAGTTCCCGTACCAGTTTCTGGCGGCGTACCTGAATGCTTCGGATGAAGTTCCGCAGAAGATCAAGACAGCACTGCATCAGGCTGCCGAGATCGCGTGCGGTAACGTGCCGGAGCTGCCGGGTCCGGTCGTCATCGGTCTGGACACGTCTGGTTCGATGTCGATGGCGGCTACTGGTTCACGTGGTCGAGGTGCAACAAGCAAGATGCGTTGCATCGACGTGGCGGCATTGTTCGCTGCGGCGATCTTGCGTCGCAACCCGGACAGCGTGGTTGTTCCGTTCGATACCCGCGCGTACAGCGTCCGTATCGATCCGTCCGATTCGATCTTGAGTCTGTCGGAACGATTGGCGAAGTACGGGGGCGGCGGAACCAACTGCTCACTTCCGTTGCACGAGGCCAACACGAGGTTCAGCAAGCGAAAGTTCGCTGGCTGCGTGTTGGTTAGCGACAACGAGAGTTGGGTTGGTTCAGGTCGGTACGGTTCGACGGGCGTAATGACCGAGTGGCAGAAGTTCGTAACGAACCAAAAGCGACTTGGTGTTGCGTCGCCAAAGCTGGTTTGCATCGACATCCAGCCTTACGGATCGACGCAGGCTCCAGAGCGCGACGACATACTAAACATTGGCGGCTTCAGTGACGCCGTGTTCAACGTAGTTTCCTCGTACCTGAGCGGCGATGCCGGAAGGTTTGTTGCTGAGGTGGAGTCGGTCGAGTTGTAATTGAGATGCCCCTGGCCTGCGCAAGCAGGCTGGGGGCTTTCTATTTATCATGCGTCAGCACTGGGGCCTTGTTGACGGGGCGATGCATTACAATCGTGAATGCCGAGACGAGATTCAAAGCCATTTTTCTCAAACATGGACGGGATTATGAACGGGCGACAACTTCAAAATCTGGGCGTTCCGCACGACTGCGTCAGAGAGGCCATTACGGCCATCCAACTCGCGACGTCAACGGGCACTACCAAAAGCAAGGGCATCAAGAAGCAAATCGCATCGGTGTTGGAGAATCCAGACGAGTTTGTCGAAGACGAACACTTCGGTGCATTTGCCAAGGCATTGATCGAGGACCGAGAATTCGTGCGACCAGAGCCTGTTTCCTACCAGACATGGGGCGAAGCTGGCATCGACGAACAGTCGCATGCGCAGATGCGTCAGGCATGCAGCGTACCGGTCGCGGTTGTGGGCGCGTTGATGCCCGACGCACATGTTGGTTACGGACTGCCGATCGGCGGTGTGCTGGCGTGCGAAAACGCTGTGATTCCCTACGCGGTTGGTGTCGATATCGCGTGCCGCATGAAACTGTCTGTTCTTGACATCCCTGCGGAAACGCTCGGCTCGCAATTCGATCGCTACAAAACTGCCTTGGAAGGTGGCACTCGATTCGGCGTTGGGTCGGAACACGAGCACTCGCAGTCGCATGACGTGATGGATTGCGATTGGACGATCACTCGCATTACCCGAGAGCGGAAAGACCGGACGTGGAAACAACTCGGCACATCCGGCTCCGGCAACCACTTTGTCGAGTTCGGCCTGCTAACTCTGGACCAGCGTGACGAGGAACTAAACCTGGACGCTGGTGAATACGTCGCGTTACTCAGTCACAGCGGCAGTCGCGGCGCTGGAGCGGCCGTCTGCTCGACGTACAGCGACATCGCTCGGGCAACGTTGCCGAAGAAGTTTGAAGACCTCGGCCGGTTGGCGTGGCTCGACCTCGACAGCGAGGCAGGTCAAGAATACTGGGCTGCGATGAACTTGATGGGAGACTATGCCGCCGCCAACCACGATGTCATTCATCGCTTGGTGACGAAGCTGCTGGGCGCGGAGATCATCGCGGGTGTCGAGAATCACCACAACTTTGCGTGGAAGGAAGTCCATGACGGCAAGGAAGTGATCGTGCATCGCAAAGGTGCAACCCCAGCGGCGGCAGGCGAACTAGGCGTCATTCCCGGTTCGATGGCAGACCCGGCGTTCGTCGTTCGTGGCAAGGGAAATCCCGCGTCACTCGCTTCGGCGTCGCACGGCGCGGGCCGGCAGATGTCGCGCAAGCAGGCCAAAGACAAGTTCAATTGGAAGGCGGTGAAGAACGACCTCGAAAAGAAGGGAGTACGAGTCCTCTCGGCCGGGGCGGACGAAGTGCCCGGCGTCTACAAGGACATTCGCGAAGTGATGAAGCAGCAAGCCGACCTAGTCGAGACCGTCGCACGTTTCGATCCGCGGATCGTCAAGATGTGTGATGACGGCAGCAAGGCGGAAGATTAGTTGTCAGGGAGAGTTAATGATCGATTGCGACGATGACGAGTACGGCACAACAGTAAGGTCGCATATGACACGCTTGCGGCGTTACCAGAATCGCCACCAACGTCTTCGCAACGAAGTTGGCGCGGCCTTTTTTGATTGATTCTGTAGTTGCTCAACCGCTTGCGCAACTGCTTGGTTACTCGTATCGTGATCTGGAATCAGTGACGGAGAGAGTTTCAAGTCCTTCGGATTGCTTCCTGCGTGCAATGCGTTGTTGATCGCATCGAACTCTGCGCTTGTCGTAGCGAGTTCCTTAAACGCTTCCAGCAACTCGCCGCTCATAATAGCTTGGCTTAAAGCCATACTCCGAGCGAATACCGGTTCACGCATCAAATGAAGCTGTTTCTGGAGAGAACCATCGGATTTGATGCGTGTATAGTAGGGCGAATAGTCGACGCCAATACCATGCAAGACGACCCGTCCGAAGGCGAGCGGTGACAGCGTATAGATGCGATGAACCAATTCTTTGTCGATGCCTTCGCTGGCAAGCAATTCGGCGGCTTTCCATGTGTCAGCCGTCCTCGCAAACGCCGACACGTATTGCCATATCGCATCGTCCACTTGCTGACGCTTAGCAATTGCATCTGGTTGGTCGGCGTAATGGAATACGGCAAACTGCGTCACAATCCCCTGCGAGCGTGATATGGGCAAAGCATCCCAAGACGGATCAGAATGGCACGCGGCGTGACCATCCACTTCAATGCTTCGATTCCACCCGTTTGCGCCAGCGTTCAGCGTGACTTTCGCGAGGTGAACGAGGCCAGGGGGAGCCATTTCCGCCGCGTAGTCGAATACAGCAACTTCTGCCAACGAGTCGAAGTCGAATGTTCCATCGACCATCCGAGAACGCATTGGCCCTACAAAGCCGTGACTACCGGTTACGCCAGTGACGTCCGTACCATCGAAGTGCTCAGCTCCCATCACTGGTCGCGCATGCGCCATTGAAAAGATCGGCCCAGCGACAATTTCCACCCAGCCGGCTGCGGCAGCTTTCAAGGCCGCCTTGCGGTCGGCATCAATTCCAATGACACAGGCGTCTAGCTTGCCACTCGTCTCGGTGCCGAGGCGGGCAACGATGTGACAGTGAGCAATGCTCGGATGGGCGGCGGCATCAGTTCGTACGTTCGCAGAGAGATTGACGTTGCCATCTAGTGCTGAAAGCGAAGCTCCCTTCAATTCAAGTGTTCCAACATCAGCTCGGTCTGATTTACTAAGTTCACCGAGCAATTCTGCCAAGACGATCGACGTCTCATCCATAGTTCTTGCCTTTCCCGCGTTGGTCTGGAGTTAAATGAGTGTACTCGAAGTCGACTGAACACGGCGAACCTCATTTTGTTTTTTGGTGTCAGAGAATGTTGGCGGGGCGTAGATGTCGCTTCTTGTGACATCGTGACCGCACCACAACCATACATGATCCAACCAGGA
>CAUJKL010000477.1 GCA_963204995.1 Planctomycetota bacterium
GCCGCGAGTTGCGTCGCTTTGGCGAAATGAGCTGATTCGCGATATGCGGTGTAGGCAGCTTCGACTCGGTTCTTCATCTCCTCAGAGGAAATCCACGGATTGTTGTAGGCCGCAGCCGCCGCGACGAACTGCAACGTCCGACGATAAGCTTTGACTGCGGCATCATCGTCCCCGAGCAACTGATGAATCTCGGCTTCTTCGAGACTCGAACTGATGCCTTCGGCGGTATCAAAGTGTGAACGGCGAGTGCGGCCGAATTGATCGAGTGCGGCCCGCAAGTCGACGGACGCCTCGGCATCCGTCGGACGCAGTGGCGCGGTTTTGCGATACGTCAATCCCGTCAAGTACTGTGCTTGCCGTGCGAGTGTGATGTTGGTCGGATTGTGAACCTGCGCCTGCCCAAACAGTTCGCGAGCCTGCTCGAAAAGCTGTATGGCCTGTGCCGCTTGTGGCATGTCGCCGGATTGCTTCGCCAGCTGATCGCCATCGTGCATCAACAACCGGCCCTTCAATAATAACGCCGAGCCGAAATGCGGAGACGTTTCTGGAATCGCGGCGATCGTAGCGTTCGCATTCGCAAACTCCCCCTGGTCGAACATGATCTCGCCCTGAGTCATCAAGGCGTTGTATCGATCATCAAAGCTCAACGCGTCGTCCGCCAGGTATTCACGAATGTATTCGAGTGCTTTGTCGTAGCGTGGCTGTGCATCGCGCAGATACGAGTCGGCGAGCAGGGCGAGAATCGCCGTGCGTCGCGAAAAATCGACATCGAGCGCCTCGTGAAGAATGGGCAAACTCTGAGCGTACTGCTTGGCGTCGTGAAGCGATTTGCCGAGCACAAACAGCCCGTGCTCCTTCCGGCCCGGTGCGAAGCCCGCTTCTTTCGCTTCTTCCAAGTATCGCGCCGCCAGCAGAAAGCGAATGCGGCGTTCACTCTCGCTCCACTCTTCTTCGGCGTCGTGTGCCATGGCGACCCCCAACACGTAGGCTGGTCCGCCGACTTCGTCCGCCGGTAGGTCGTCCACCAAACGCAGATCCGCGGCGATTGCCCGAGCTTTTTCGCGGTCGTCGGCATCGATGGCTGCAAGTGCTTCCGCAAGTGTTCCGGAAGCCTGACGCGTTGCCGCAGTAGTTGTCGATGGGATGGCTCGCAATCCAATTCCCATACCAACGACAGCGGTGATAACCGCCAGGATAATCGTCACATTCTGAATCGGGTTCCGGCGAATATGTGCAAGCACATCCCGAACCACCCGCTTCGGTCGAGGCGGATTCATTGCAGATGCTGCGTTGTTCGATTGCCCGGAAGCCATGTGAACCTGACGCGTGTTGGCGAATGCCCAAACAATTCCTGGCGACAAGAATTGCCACCAAGCTGAAGAAAAGCGACGGGTTTGTACTCGAAAGCCGACGAGTCTGTCAACGCGAGTCAATCGCAAAGCTAGCAGAACTCACGAGGGGACCGTGAAGAATCGGTCGGCGAATTGGAATCAGCACTCAATTCCGCTCGTTGGAGATATCGCCTGCCGTCATCTCGGCACTGATCCCAGTGACAATCTCCATCATCCAGCGGTCCATGTCACACAGCATCTGCGTGTTTAACTCGTCGCCGCAGGGATACTGTCGAAGTGTCACGGAAAGTCCCGCGACGTGAAACAATCGCAACTCTTCACAAGTGCGATCGATGGGATACAGTTCAGAATCCCGTCCCTGTGCAATGAACAACGGCAGCGATCGCGCCTCGTCCAAGCGAGTTAGCGGAGTGCGATTGAGTGGGAAGGGTCCGCCGAGTGATAGCACGCCGGCGAATCGGTGGGGGTTTCGCAAGCCGATCTGAAACGCGGTGGTGCCGCCCGACTCGAAGCCGCCTAAGAAAATTCGCTTCTTCGCGATATTGAACTTATTCGTGGCGGATTCCAGGCAATCGAACACGCGTTGCTCGGCCGAGACCAGCGATTGATCTGCTTCGCCCCACGTAAATCCTTTTGTTTCCATACGCTGCGTGCCGCGCGGCCCAACTGCGGCGTAGTTCCTCATGCTGATCAACGGCATGACTCGTTGCAATTGCCGTTCGTCGTCGCCCGGTCCGTGTAGCCAAATCAGCAGCGGATACGCGTACTTCCGCTCGTAGTGCATCGGAGTGAACAGCGAGCAGTGTTGACTGGGATGGTGGCTTGCGCTGCCGCCGGTTTGTTTGAAATCGAATGTTGGTGAGAGAGGAGCAACTACCGTTTCTTCGGGGGCGAGCTGAATGCGATTCATAGTGGGCCGCTTAGGGAAGAGACTTCGCGATAGATTCCGTTCCGGTCACGAAGCCATGCGCGTGGGGTGTCATTGGGAGTCCAGAGTCGACACGATTTGAAGACGACGCGTTTTAAAACAGCGCTCGGCAAAAGTCAACGTCAACGACTTCGAAAGATGGAAAAGCTGCTAGCGGGTGATTGACTAGTCGCCCATCAATTCGTTCATCTTCGTGACCAACTCATGCACCGCATCGACGCTCTTCTTGAAGTCGGCTTTCTCTTGCGTGGTCAATTCGAGTTCGATGATCTTCTCGACGCCATTCGATCCGAGAATTACCGGCACGCCGACATAGTAGCCACCGACACCGTATTCCTTGTCGCAGTAGGCGGCGCAAGGAATGAGCCGTTTCTTGTCGCGAACGATCGCTTCCACCATCTGTGCAGTGGCAGCAGCGGGAGCATAATACGCGCTACCGGTTTTCAAGAGTCCCACGATTTCAGCGCCACCCTTTCGCGTTCGATCGACGATTTCGGCAAGCCGCTCTTCGCTGATTAATCGCGTTACAGGAATGCCGCCGACCGAAGTGCAGCTGGGCATTGGCACCATCGTGTCGCCGTGGCCGCCCAATAACAAAGCGGAAACATCCTCGACGCTCACACCCAACTCCATCGCCAAAAACGTGCGATAACGCGCGGTGTCGAGCACACCTGCCTGACCGATCACGCGATTCGGTGGAAAGCCGCTGATCTTTTGAGCTTGCTGGACCATCGCATCGAGCGGGTTGCTCACGACGATGATGATCGCGTTGGGGCTCGTTTCCTTCACTTGCGATGCGACGGCACTGACAATCTTCGCGTTGGTGCTGAGCAAATCGTCACGGCTCATACCCGGCTTTCGCGGAATGCCGGCCGTGATCACGACAACATCGCTGTCTCGCGTCGGTTCGTAATTCGTTGCTCCCACGATGTTGGCATCAAAGCCCACGATCGGCGAGGCCTGCATCAGATCCAGTGCTTTGCCCTTGGGCATATCTTCCGTTTGAGGAATATCGACCAGGACGACGTCGCCCAATTCCGCCGCTGCACACCAGTGTGCAGTCGTCGCTCCGACGTTACCAGCACCTACGATCGTGATCTTGGCTCGACGCATGACACAGTTCTCCGAGGCTCGCGTAAGGGATGCAACTACAACAGCACTCGAATATCGGCTTCCAGCGCCGGACGTCAAGTAGGGAGGAGAGGGATGAGGGATGAGGGATGAGGGATGAGGGAGGAGGGAGGAGGGATGAAGGATGAAGGATGAAGGATGAATTAATTCAGATCATCCTCATTTCATCCCTCATCCCTCCTCCTTCATCCCTCTTTCCCCTCCCACTTGCTGAAATCGGGTTCGGCTTGTTCTTCGATTCCTGCGTCGTTGAGCGAACTTCCCGGCTGCACTTCGCGGCGACGACCGAGAACATTGCGTTTGAACTTGGCGTCGCTCTTGCCGCTCCGCCATAAAAGAAACCAAGCCACCGCTAGTACGGCGACGAAGATGCCGGCGATTCCGAATGCAACGTATGGGTTTCGCGACGCGTCGAACTCGATGACTCGCGGTTCGACGCCAATGAACATCGGACTGATTTGCAATTGTTTCTGGTCAAAGGCCGACACGAATCGAGATTGATAAGCCCACAGCTTGAAACACGCCGCCGGGATCGAGACTTCCTCCCGAATGTCCGTTCCTTCGGGCAGACCGGGCGGCAGTTGGAGCACACAGACCGTGACGGGATAAGTATTGGTAAAGGTTGGGCTTTCACCGTCCGTCTGCTTGCCCAGTCGCACGACTTGATCGCCCAGCGGAATGAAGACATCAATTTGAAAGTAGTGATCGATCCCAAATCGTTCGTGAACATCTTCGTCATCGACTCGGATCTTAATCGCCCGCCGCGCGGTGCCATGAACGACCATCAATCGCCCGTGCTGCTCTGTCGGATCTTGCAGCAATGGAGCCAAGTCGACGGTCGGTCTGGCGTGGGATCGAATTGCATTGGCGTCGGCCTTGCCGAGTGTTGCCAGCAATTGATAGAAGCACTCGCGATCAGCTTGCGTGAGCGGTTTTCGATTCGAGTGTCGCACGGCATCGAACAAGCTGACATCCATTCCCAGTGACGCGAGTTCAACCAGATCGGGCGTGACTCCTGTGGCTGCGTTCGGTGTTGTCGGCAGCCAGCCAAGGTGCGGCGTTGCAAAGGCAAACTCGGTTCGTTCTTCGTCTCCTTCGCCGAGCTTCAAGAACAAACCGTAGGCGATGACCGGCTCGCCCAAAACTTCTTCCGACTCCCACGCGGCTGGAATATCGCGACAGCAAAGCACGGCGACGTGCGGCGAATTATCCAGATCGACGCTGACACGAAAGTAATGATCGAACTCCAGCCGCTCGACCGCCTCGGCCAAGATCTCGACCCGTTCGATCTTCGTTGTTTTCCCACGAATCAGAAACGTGTCGGCACGATGATCGTTGGGGTTGGTGAGCAGCGTTGTAAGGCCGTCCGTCGACTGTGCCCAGCGATGTAGATCGTTTAACGGAAAGCGGGGCATGCAGTACAGAATCCGTCGGACAGTTTCCTCGTCTTGAACTCCCAGCGGTTTGCCGTCGGCGAACCCGGCCAACTGACTCTCGTCAATGCTCAGCAGACTCAACAGCTGCCGTGCATGAGTCATTCTTCGTGCCGGAAGATCCCCCAACTGTTCTTGTTGGTCTGCCCAAGGCAACTTGCCAGTGTCAGCAGATTCGACTTCCGCAGAACGCTGCGTGTCTGGGAGGTCGTTCTCTTGGGCCTTCGATTCGCATGTGCCACACATCCAGAAACAGTAACAAATCGCCAACACGACACGACCAGCTTGCGGTCGCCTTATGATTCGACGTTGGTTTCTAAGCTGCATATTGATCAACTCGCGATCTCGTTTTACGGATCTTGTTTGTCATGTTCGGAACGTTTCTGCAATGCTTCGGTGATCGTCGGACCGATCTTGTGTTCGGCCATGGCTGCGAACTGTTGGGACGTTGGTTCGTGCGTCGGCGCGGTTCGAGGTGCCACTCGTGAGTTACTCGATTTGTAGACCCAGCGAGCGATCGCCATCGCCAGCAAGGCGATGCCCAAAACTGCGGCTATGATCGTGCCGAACGATGGTGTTTTGGTAGAGATGAGCGGCGGAGCCGGCTGCCACGTAGGTCGTTTGGCCAAGATCAGCGGAGCGGTGCGGATACCGTCGTGGGCTCCATACGCCCAACGCTTGAAAAAGTACCCCGTGAAAGTCAGTTCTTCATGCAAAGTCGTATGCTCGTTGCCGACAGCAGGAAAACCATCCGGCAACTCCAAGGCGTACGCCACAATCGGCGCATCCGACCCATCACCCGGTCTCAGCCAGAACACATAGTATCGTTCGATGCCTAGATCGTTCTTGGGAGCAGGGACGTAATACGCCAGCTCCGCCGTCCCGGTGACTGTGACCAGTCGGCCGCGATATTCATTCGTTTGACGGAACAATTGTACGAAGCCAATTTCACCAAGCGACTGACGCTTCGCATCTTGATCGGATAGTGCCATGAGTTTTTCGAAGCTGCGAAACCACGCCATCTGCTCGTCCGGTCGCCAGACCATATCGTCTCGGATTTCGCCCATCGCCAACTCGTCGAGTGTCGACTGAAGGTTCGCCAGTTCGTCGCGTTCCAGCTCAGTCCACGGACGATCTTCCAGCACAGCGCGGAGCGCGCGACCGAGCAGTCCCGACCACTCGACTTTCAAGTCTCGCAGGACGTTTAACAATTGCGTGCGTTGCTCGGCGGGCAGTTCTTCACCGGAGATCAGAACCGCATCATTCGCTTTCGTTAGATAGTCGTTCCATTGCTGGTCGAGCTGCGGAAAGGTAGTCGACCAAGCAGTGCGATCTTCGCTCGACAGGTCCGGCCCACCTCGCGAGTTTCGAAGAATTCGCCCAAGTATGTTTCGCTCGTCCCGGCTGAGTCTCTTGAGAATGCCGCGCCAAGCGTCGTGTCGAATCCGTTGGCGAGCGTCTTCATCGTCGTCAACCGCCTTGATCGTCTCGGCCAGATCGGGCGTCGGCGCAGACGATATTTCAGGTGTCTCAGTCGCGTACACCGTGCCCGGTAGGTCTTCGGGGCGTGGAGGCTCGGGAGGCAGCAGCGTATCGATCTCTTCGTCGATCGTTGTCGTCGCGACTCGCGTCTTGGCTCCGGCCCACAGCCACTTCCAGTTCTCGGGCTTGCGCGCCTCGAACATCAACACGATCACCAACATCAACGAAAAGACCATCATCAAGATGCGCACCTGCGTCGACCGCGAGAAGTAATTCGGCGGTGGCGGACGACGAGGTCGGTCGCTTGGTTCTTCGTGGGAGGTGAATTTCATGGGTTGTTAACGTGGGCTGTCTAGGTCCGTTCTTCGAGAATGCTACAGCTCTGGGCAAACTTCCGAGGACTTCAGCGACATCGGAAGTGTAGATGCAACTCACGTGCCGTACGTAAATCTTATCCCCATCGACTACGTTCGACAGGCGTCACCGATTATATTCCGTTAGCGACAGGTTGTCTGTCGTGGCTCCTGGACCAGCGAATTCGGCAGTCGGTGTTCAATTGGTGTTTAATCCGCTTGGCATCTCGAACGAACAAATGACCACCACCTTCGCCAGTGAACCGAATCTTTCTGTTATCGAGTTCGCGGATGTGCTGCATCGTTCGACCTTGGCCGAGCGGCGACCGGTCAACGATGAAACTCGATTGGCGGGCATGTTGCGGCAGGCGGATGTCATCGTCACAGCGCGGACTGCGGAGGGCCTGCTCGTCGGTGTTTCACGTGCGATTACCGACTTTCACTACTGCACTTATCTGTCGGATTTGGCCGTGGATGTAGCGTTCCAGCGCCAAGGGATCGGCAAATTGCTGATCCGCAAGACTCACGAAGTTGCGGGTCGGTGTACCACGCTAATTCTCTTGTCCGCTCCCGCCGCACGCGAATACTACCCGCACATCGGTATGGAACGACACGAGTCGTGCTGGATCATTCGTAACGCAACGTAGACATTCGCGGCGTAGAGTGGCAGCGCAACAATCCTCGGCCCGAAGGGCTTGTCGTGCCAGCAGAATCCCAAGCATCGGCAGGCCGTCTCGCAAGCGTCGTCGGAAAAACACCTACACCCCAAAATACCAAGCTGCCCACACAACCGCACACGCTGCCGCGCCCAGTCCTCCGAGTGCCAGCCAAGAGACTTCTCGAGAGCGATCACGAAGTCGCCGCGCGAGCACTGCCCGCCCGCGATCGATCGCCTTCGCCGCGGGAACGTCGCGGCTGGTGTCGACGTTGAACTCCTTGTCGAGCAGTCCCAACAGAGTTCCTTGCACGGCCCGAGCATTGAACGGACGTTGCTCGGGCTTTTTGGAAAGACATTGCAGCGTGATTCGCTCCAACGCTTCGGGACAGCGCGGCGCAAACTGACGAACGGGAGCCGGCGACTTGGTTAAGTGCTGCTGAAAGAACTGGGCAAAGTTATCACCCGAAAACGGAGGACGCTCGGTAAGTATCTCGTAGAGCACCGCACCAAAAGAATACAGATCCGCTTGCCCGGTGATCGTGGCGTCTCCCGTAATCTGTTCGGGAGACATATACGCATACGAACCGACGGTCAGTCCCCTCGAAGTGATATCGGCTTCGTGTGTGTCACGAGCGATCCCAAAGTCGAGCAGCTTGATATTGCCGTCGTCGTCGAACATCAAATTGGAAGGCTTCAGATCGCGATGGATGATCCCGTGGTTGTGAGCATGTTGCAATGCGGAACAGATCTGTGCCCCGCAAGTCGCAGCTTCGATCCAAGAGAACTTGCCGCCTCGAGCCAGTTCATCCTTCAGCGTGCCGCCATTGAGCAATTCGATCGCAAAAA